>JAEMQE010000301.1 GCA_022758945.1 Lentimicrobium sp.
ACTAATAGAAATTAATTTTTTCATAATTTTATAATTTTAAACGTTATGCTGCGCTTGCATTTATGAGGGTTTTGACAACAAAATCAAAACCGATAAACCCCATCAGGAGTCACGCAATAATCCAACTTCACATCGTTTTCAAAAACATCTTCAATGATTTCCTCGGTTTCAAAAAAGGAAAGCCCAATTTTGATGGTTTGCGGTTTGCATTCAGTCAAGAATTTGTCGTAAAATCCTTTGCCGTAACCTGCACGATGTCCGGTTTTGTCAAAAGCCAAAAGCGGTACAAAAACTACGTCAATTTTGCTGGTTGGAACTTCCAGTCCATCAATAGGTTCTGGAATATTGTATTCATTTTTTTTGATTTTGGTATTGTCCGTCAAAAGAAAATGAGTCAAATTACAAGTTCCGAAATCGCATTTTGAAATCACGATTTCCTTGTCTTTCCCGGAAAGCAAATGCAAAATAAATTCAGTGTTTACTTCTTTATGTTCTGTAATGGGAAGGAAAATATGGAAATAGTTTTTCTCCCAAATAGGAAGCGTCAACACTTTATTGGCAATAGCCAAACTCATTTCCTCCAAATCATTTTCGGAAATTTGGTTTCGCAAGGCTTTGTATTTTGCCCGTAAATCCTTTTTAAGCATGAATTGTTGCTTTCAATTCGTTTATAAAAGAGGTCAAATGTTGCACTTCTACGTGATCCATAAGCACCACTTTGTACCACTTGTTGTTTTCATTATGTTGCTCGGGCACCAAATCAAATTTCACGGCAATTTCCTCAGGAATATATTCAGAATGGATGGTCACGATATTCATAAAAGGTTCTCTGAAATATTTGATGTGCAATTCATCTAGTTCGTGACACAAAAACTGGGTTCTCATTTGTAAAACGCTCACTTTTTCGAACCAACCAAATGGTCCATAAGTAAACAAAATCATCCAAACCGCTACAGCATTTGCACCGGAACGGCTTCCGCAAAGGGTCAAATCCATTCCTTCGACATATTCGGCTTCCTTGGTCAAAACATTTTCAATCAGACCTTTTCTACATACAAAAACTCCCGTTCCATAAGGCGATTGCAACATTTTATGCGCATCAATCGTGATGGAACTAATCTTTGGATTACTAAAATTAATAGTGGATTTTTGGTTGCTAAATGGATACACAAAACCGCCGTAAGCTCCGTCAATGTGGAGTTTGTATTCGGCATTGTGTTTTTCTAAAGCCGAAGTATAATCTTCAGGATTGTCGACTGAGCCAAACATTGTTGTTCCCATATTAGCAACCACGATGAAATATTTTTTACCGTTTTGTTTGGCATTGATGATTTCGTTTTCCAAAGCTTTTTTATCGATTTCTCTTTTTTCGAAAGAAACGGGAATTTTTAACCAATCCAGCATCAAAACATTGGCTCCCTTCGGGATGGAATAATGGGTGTCTTCAGAAGCCAAAATGGCGATTTCATCTAATTTTGCACCTTTTTGATGCATAAAATAATTGCGATACATCCACATTGCCTGAATATTGGCTTCGGTTCCTCCTGGCGAAATATAGCCGTCAATTGAGTCTGGTTCCGCTTTGAAAATATCAACAGCAATAACGTTTAAAACTTCGCGTTCCATTTCCTGAGTTCCCTTAAAAGCTTTCTCGGAAGTTCCTAAAGTATGACAACCAATGTGATTTGGGTTTGCCACATAAGTTTTCAAGGTTGGAGCATCTTGCAAAAAAGGGGCATCATCATAAAACACTTTTCCGTCCAGTTTTGAAGCGGGATAACCAAGTGAAGCGTCTTTGGAGAAATTTACATTTTCGTCCAAGGCTCTTTCGATTCTATTTTTTCGTTCTTCTTGCGAGAGTTTTTTCCAGTAAATCATACCTAAAATATTTTTTACAAAGATAATTTTATAAATCTTTATAAATATGATAATCATCATGTTTATACTATTTCAGAATTTGGAACTTGAAGTTTTTCAGTTAACTTTGTTAAATGAACAACCCAACTCTCGAACTTCAAATTCAAACCTTGCCTGACGGTCCCGGCGTATATCAATATTATGATAAGGAAGGGAAAATTTTATACGTGGGCAAAGCCAAAAACTTAAAAAAGAGAGTTGCTTCTTATTTTAATAAAATTCACGATACGGCCAAAACTAATGTGCTGGTCAAGAAAATTGTAACCATAAAACACATCGTTGTCCCTACCGAAACCGATGCCCTTTTATTGGAAAATAACCTCATAAAAACGCTCCAGCCAAGATACAATGTCTTGTTGCGCGACGACAAAAGTTACCCTTGGATTTGTATCAAAAAAGAACCCTTTTCACGAATATTTTCCACCCGAAGATTAGTCAAGGATGGTTCGGAATATTATGGTCCTTACACGAGTTTTAAGACAGTTCATACTATCCTAGAATTAATAAAAGAACTGTATCCGTTGAGGACTTGCAATTATGATTTGAGCAAATCCAACATTGAAAGTGGAAAATTTAAAGTGTGTTTAGAATATCATATTGGCAATTGTAAAGGGCCTTGTGAGGGATTTGAATCTTTGGGAAATTACCAAAAACAAGTCGATGCTATTCGCGAAATCCTGAAAGGAAATTTCAAAGAATCGATGAAAGATTTCAAAAAAGTGATGACTGATTTGGCAAGCAAAATGCACTTTGAGGAAGCCCAAAAAATAAAAGAAAAAATTGAAGTTCTCGAAAATTACCAATCGCATTCGACAATTATAAATCCAAAAATCACCAATATCGACGTGTTTTCGATAGTTTCTGACGAAAGCGCTGCCTTTGTGAACTTTCTTCAAATTTCCCACGGTTCGATTATTCGTTCCCACACAATGGAAATCAAAAAGAAATTGGACGAAACTGATGAAGAATTGTTGGAGTTGGCGATTATCGAGCTCAGGGAACGTTTTCATTTATTATCTAAAGAAATAATAGTTCCTTTTGATGTTGAAGTTGGTGAAAACATCAAAGTTACCGTTCCGCAATTGGGCGATAAAAAACAAATTTTGGATTTGTCCATTCGAAACGCCAAGTTTTACCGAATCGAACAATTGAAACAACTGCAAATTGTGGATCCGGATCGTCACGCCAACCGAATTATGGCACAAATGCAAAAGGATTTGCGATTGCCGGTTGAGCCGCGACACATTGAATGTTTTGACAATTCGAATATTCAAGGAACCAATCCAGTTGCAGCTTGCGTGGTATTCAAAGACGGAAAACCCAGCAAAAAAGACTACCGTCATTTCAATATCAAAACCGTCGAAGGACCGGATGATTTTGCTTCGATGACCGAAGTGGTTTATAGAAGATACAAACGATTGTTGGACGAAAAAGAGCCTTTGCCTCAACTCATAATTATTGACGGTGGAAAAGGACAATTGTCATCGGCTTTGAAAAGTATTGATGAATTAGGGTTGAGAGGAAAAATCACTATAATTGGTATTGCCAAAAGATTGGAAGAATTGTTTTATCCCGGCGATTCGATTCCGTTGTATTTGGATAAAAAGTCGGAAACCTTGAAGGTAATTCAGCAATTACGGAACGAAGCGCACCGTTTTGGAATTACTTTTCATCGGGACAAAAGGAGTAAATCAGCGCTTAATTCTTCGATAGAAAGCATTCCGGGAATTGGAGAAAAGACGATGTTGGCGTTGATTCAACATTTCAAAAGTGTTAAAAGATTGAAATTAGCCACTGAAAAAGAAATTTCTGACGTTATAGGTATATCGAAAGCCAAAAAAATTACCGACTTTTACAAAACCAACAGCGAATCAAAATGAAAAAGTTAATAGTATTCTTTTTTCTGTTTTTCACATTTCTACAGTCTTTTTCGCAAGACACCATCAAAAGACCCAAAATTGGATTGGTTCTTAGTGGCGGTGGCGCGAAGGGATTTGCTCATATTGGCGTTTTGAAAGTTTTGGAACAAGCAGGAATAAAAATTGATTTTATTGGCGGAACCAGTATGGGTGCAGTTGTTGGTGGACTTTATGCCTCTGGATATAATGCAGCTCAAATTGATTCGATTGTTACGGCGACAAATTTTGATAACTTATTAATTGATTATGTTCCGCGTTCCTCAAAAAGTTTTTACGAAAAAAGGAGTGATGAGTTATATGCTTTGGTACTTCCTTTTAATAAATTCAAAATTGGTGTTCCGCAATCACTGTCTAAAGGAATGTTTAATTACAATTTATTCAACCGGCTTACCTTGCACGTAAGGCATTTAAGAGATTTCAATCAATTGCCAACCCCTTTTTTGTGTATGGCTACTGACATTGAAAAAGGGGAGCAAGTTGTGTTAGATAAAGGAGTTTTGGCGCAAGCCTTATTTGCCAGTTCAGCATTGCCTTCTGTGTTTTCGCCTGTACTACTTGATGGAAAACTTTTGGTTGATGGTGGTGTTACCAATAATTATCCAATAGAAGAAATTAGGAAACTTGGAGCCGATATCATCATTGGTGTTGATGTACAAAGCGGGCTGCGAGACAGAGAACAGCTAAAAGATGCTACAAAGATTTTATTTCAAATCACAAATCTTCAGATGATTGAAAAAATGAAGATGAATTCGCAAAAAACAGATATTTATATAAAACCAGACATTAAAGATTTTGGGGTTGTATCCTTTGAAAAAGCGAAAGAAATTATTCTTAGAGGGGAAGAAGCCACATTCTCTGTTTATGAAGAGATAGATAAATTAGCGGATAAGTCAAATTTGTATCAAAAACCCAAGTTAAAAATAGAATCTGATAGTTTACATATTTTAAACATTGTATGTAATAATTTGACTAATTATTCGAGAGCATATATCACAGGAAAATTGAAGTTCAAATCTGGGGCCAAAATTAGGTATAAAGATTTAGAGACAGGTATAAATAACATTGATGCTACCCACAATTTTGGAACCGTAACTTATTCCTTAGAACCTAATGGATCTGGAGATGATTTGATTCTTAACTTGATAGAAAATCCAACAAAAACTTATTTAAAATTTGGATTGCACTATGACGGACTTTATAAAAGTGCGGTTTTGGCAAATATCACTAATAAAAAAACGTTTTTTAAAAATGATGTTGCTTCATTCGATTTGATTATTGGCGATAATGTGAGGTATAATTTAGATTATTATATTGATAATGGATTTAATTTGAGTGTAGGGTTTAATTCTCAGTTGAACCAATTTAATAAAAATGTTACCAATCAAATTAGCAGTCTATCTGTTAATTCATCGACAAATGTAAATTCAATAAACGTTGACTTTGCAGATCTCACTAATCAGTTGTATTTTCAATCTATATTTGCTCAGAAATTTCTAATAGGAGCTGGTTTAGAACATAAATACATAGAGATAAAATCAGAGACACTTGCGGCTACGAATCCAGTGATTGATAGAAGTAATTATGGGGGTATTTATGCTTATCTAAAATACGACTCTTTTGACAACCAATATTTTCCTAAAAAAGGATGGTATTTTATTGGCGACTTGCATAATTACTTATTGTCTTCTGATTATACTGGAAAATTTAATCCTTTTTCAATTGCTAAAGCTGATTTAGGAATTGCATTCAAAATTTTTAAGAATGCTACTTTTAAATTCCAAACCGAAGGAGGGGTCTCAATTGGAGACGAAAGTGTTCCTTTTTTTAATTTTGTTTTGGGGGGTTATGGGTATGTTCCTTTAAATAATTTTAGACCATTTTATGGATATGATTTCTTGAGTATTGCAGGTAATAGTTATTTAAAATCCACCACAACGATTGACTATGAGATTTTTAAGAAAAACCATTTAAATTTTTCGGCTAATTATGCTAACATTGGGAACAATTACTTTGATTCACTTGACTGGATTTCACTGCCAAAATATTCGGGATATGCACTGGGCTATGGTATGGAAACAATAGTTGGGCCGTTGGAAATTAAATACGCTTGGTCTCCAGAAACACATAAAGGATATACTTGGTTTAGTATTGGTTTTTGGTTTTAATTTAAAAATCTTTTAATTTAAAATAAAGATGGAAGAAATTATGAAGAAAGCTGAAAAAGAATATTTTTTTTATATGATGTGAAAAAATAACCAACATGCAACGCAAGTCTTGCATACAATTTGTTAAACTTTATTTTTTATATAAATTCTTGAAATCCTTAAATTATCTTTGCACTCGAAAATAGCGAAGGGGTGGTTTCCTTCCTGATTTCATATAAATTTTCATAATTTATATTTTTTTGGTTAGTTAATAGCATGAATTCTCAGTCATTATTTGACTGAGTTTTTTTGTTTTAATACATTTGGAACAAAATTTGCTTTTGCAGTCAATAAATAGTCCAATATGACAATAAAAAAAATAATTTTATTATTTATATTTATTACTGTAGTAAGCTTTAAATCTCAAAAAGAGAATGCTTTTGCTGCGGGTGAATGGTTTAAATTCAGAATTCATTATGAGATTGTAAATGCAGGATATGCAACTTTAGAAGTTAAAGATGCCACTGTAAACAACAAAAATGTCTTTCGCGTTATAGGTCGAGGCTATACAACGGGAGTATCCAAGTTGTTTTTTAATGTAAATGACTTATACGAAAGCTACATTGATAAGGAAACGGGAAATCCGTATCAATTTATTAGAAAAATTGATGAAGGAGGTTACACTAAAAACCAAGAGGGATTTTTCAATCAAGCAGAAAATGAAATTCTTGTAAAAGATCACAAACATTTTACCGAAAAATCTTTTGCCATCCCAAAAAATGCCCAAGACATTTTGTCATCTTTTTATTATTTGCGGAATTATCCAAGTATAGACAAAATGAAACCGGGAGAATTTGTGGCAATTGATATGTTTTTTGATGATACAACCACTAAATTTAGGTTAAAATTTATAGGGCGAGAGGATATTAGAACTAAATTTGGAGTCATTTCAACCATGGTTTTTAGACCCATAGTTCAAACCGGACGCGTTTTCAAAGAAGAAGAAAGTTTAACTATTTGGATTTCAGATGACGACAATAAATTGCCAATTCGAATAAAAGCAAGTCTTCTTGTAGGTTCGATTAAAGCGGATTTAGAAGCTTTCAAAGGATTAAAATACCCTTTTAAAGTTAAAGTAAAATAAGTACAATTGGGATTCGAGAAAGATTTGAAACGAAAATTCAGCTAAAAATTGTGACTTAGTGAAAAAGAAAAATAATTGTAACTAATCAGTCTCAAATATAGGTATTTTATTTCATGTCAAAATGGCATGA
>JAEMQE010000148.1 GCA_022758945.1 Lentimicrobium sp.
TTCACATATTTGTTACCCCGAAAAACAATACTAATTCAACCCTATTTTTTATTAGAAAACAATTACCAAACGAAATAATTTAACCAAATTTATGAACAAGACTGCACAATCAGTATGGGAAAACTGCCTATCTTTTATTAAAGACAATATCGCAGACCAAGCTTATAAAACTTGGTTTGAACCTATTAAGTCAGTTGAGCTTACCGATAATGCATTATTCATTCAAGTTCCTAGTAAATTTTTCTACGAATGGCTAGAAGAACATTATGTTAAATTATTAAAAGTCGCACTAACCAAAGAACTCGGGAAAAATGCAAAGTTACTCTATAAAATCAAAATGGAAAACACTTATGGCAATAAACAACCGTTTACGGAACAATTGCCTAGTGCTAATCGTGTGCCTATGAAACCACAAGATGTTGATGCTCCATATAAGAACCTTAATCCAGAATTAAGAAACCCATTTGTTATTCCTGGTATTCGAAATTTAAAAATCGAATCACAACTTAATGCAAATTATAGTTTTGACAATTTTCTGGAAGGAGATTCTAACAGATTAGCTCGTTCAGCAGGTATGGCTGTAGCCAATAAACCAGGTGGGACTTCATTTAATCCCTTATTAATTTTTGGAGGTGTTGGTCTAGGTAAAACGCATTTAGCCCACGCTATTGGCGTTGAAATCAAAGATAAATATCCTGAAAAGACCGTTTTATACATTTCAGCAGAAATTTTTACCCAACAATATATTGATTCGGTAAAGAAAAATAATAGAAATGATTTTATACATTTCTATCAATTAATTGATGTTTTAATCATTGACGATGTTCAATTCCTTTCCGGAAAATCAGGAACTCAAGATGTGTTTTTCCATATATTCAATTATTTGCACCAAAACGGCAAACAGGTAATCTTGACTTCGGACAAAGCGCCTGTTGATATGCAAGACATTGAACAACGATTATTATCGCGTTTCAAATGGGGATTGTCTGCAGAATTGCACCAACCTGATTATGAAACCAGAATCTCCATCCTGAAAAATATATTATATCGTGACGGAGTAGAAATTCCTGAAGAAATCATAGAATATGTAGCTCGAAATATCAAATCGAACGTACGAGAACTTGAAGGAGCAATTATTTCTTTGATTGCACAATCTTCTTTCAACAAAAAAGAAGTGACTCTGGAACTTGCTAAAAATGTTGTTGAAAAATTCGTAAAAAATGTAAAACGAGAAATTTCTATCGATTACATCCAAAAGATTGTTTCCGATTATTTCCAACTTGACGTAGAAACATTACAATCCAAAACTAGAAAAAGACATATCGTTCAAGCTCGTCAATTGGCTATGTTTTTTGCTAAAAAATTCACCAAAGCTTCTTTGGCAAACATTGGTTCCCAAATAGGTGACCGCGATCACGCTACCGTATTACACGCTTGTAAAACCGTTGACAATTTAGTTGCCACTGACAAACAATTCAAAAAATTTGTCGAAGACATCAACAAGAAATTAACGCTATAAACGCACTATGCCCATAAAAATTTTAATGGTTTGTCTTGGCAATATTTGTCGGTCTCCTTTGGCCGAAGGAATATTGGCATCAAAACTTCCAAAAAACAAATTCGCGGTAGACTCTGCCGGAACTGGTTCTTGGCACATTGGTCACCAACCTGACGAGCGTTCTATTGCAATTGCAAAAAACAACAAACTAGATATTTCACAACAAAAAGGACGTCAATTCACTGCAAATGATTTTGATGCTTTTGACTACATTTATGTCATGGATAATTCCAATTATTGGGATGTTGTTCAACTTGCCGATAATCAAGCGCAAACCGAAAAAGTGCAACTCATTTTGAATGAATTATTTCCAAATGAAAATGTAGATGTTCCTGACCCTTACTTTGGGATGCCTAATGGATTTGATTCCGTTTATAAAATGCTCGATGACGCTTGTGATATCCTTGCCAAAAAATTAATTGAAAAGTACTCATAAATTCTGTGTTTTTCAATTTTTATAGTATCCTTTTAAAATTGTTCTATTTTAATGGACAAAAACAATAAAACTGCACACATGAAACCAAATCTTCTTTTAGGAAAATTATATTTGATTCCAACTACTTTAGGAGAAGGTGACCCCAATGATGTTTTGCCTCAAACCATAAAAAGGAGCATTGATTTCATTGATGATTACATCGTAGAAAACGAAAAAACGGCAAGAAAATTCATAAAAAGTATTCAACCCGAAAAAGTTCAAGCCACACTGCGGTTAAGTGCTTTAAATAAATACACTGAAGTAAACGAACACGCCAAAATGTTACAACCTTGTTTAGAAGGAAAAAACATTGGATTAATGAGCGAAGCGGGTTGTCCCGGAGTTGCTGATCCTGGCGCAGTAATTGTAAAATTGGCCCACGAAAAAGGAATTCAAGTAATTCCATTAGTTGGTCCATCTTCTATTTTATTGGCCATTATGGCTTCCGGAATGAATGGCCAAAGTTTTGCATTCAACGGATACATTCCTATCGACAAGGCTGAAAAAAAGACGGCATTAAAAAACTTAGAGAAATTATCTCAGGATAAAAATCAATCTCAAATATTTATTGAAACTCCTTTTAGAAACAACAAAATGCTTGAGGATATAATTCAGGCTTTAAATCCTTCAACTTACCTTTGCGTTGCCACCGACATCACTCTGCCAACGGAATTCATCAAAACTATGAGAGCATCAGAATGGAAAAAAATAAACGTCGATTTACACAATCGTCCCACTATTTTTATTATTCATAAAATGTAAAAAAAAGTTAGCCACGAATTACTCTAATTTACACAAATTGATTCGTGAAAATTAGTGCAATTCGTGGCTAAAAAACTTATGTAAGCTTAAATTATTGCACTGTTGCATTGCTATCTGCAACAATTCCAGAAGTTTCATAACCTCCAAAATCTATCATATAACTTCGTATCGATGTTCCGTAAGCATCTTTAAAATAACGACTTCTATTATTCTTAAAAAACTTTTTTACTGAACCTACACCACCAAGATGCGCTGCAGCTAATATTCCAGATTCAGTAACAAGGATTCCACTGATAATTCTCCCTTCATATTTGTCGATAACATCTCTTAACTCCCATTTATTTTGAGCAAGAAGAGCCACAAAAGCTTTTTCCTGCAAATTAGGACTATTCAAAAACCGCTTGCTGTCATTTACACCAACTGTTTTCAAGGTTTCAGTACCAAACTGGTATTTCCCCAAATAACCCAGAGAATTAATTTTTTTGTATTTGCCTTGCGATTCCCTGAAAGCAATTGCTTCCTTGTAACCAATGAAGAATTTTCCTGTATAAGGAACGCTTAAATTTGTATAATCGTTTTGTTTTTGAGATGGATATAAGTAGTATGTTCCATCGGTGTCATTTGTAAGAAACCATTGGTTGGTATCTAAATCGAAAGGCTTAAAACCTGAGCTTAAAAAAGCAATAATAAGAGTCAAAATTGTATAAAAAGACCACTTCTTTATCATAAATTGTTTTTCTTCAAACGCTGTCCCGTATTGAAATTTCTACGCGGCAAATATACAATAAAAATCATAAACCTGAAAATCAAGCTGTTAAACTTATCTAAAAGTACACTGCATAAAATTTGAATCCTCTGTGAGGCGAGTACTCAATCGTTGGCGACGGAATTTTCACAGTATTCAAAACCGAAAAAATGGTCTTCAAAAAGTGGGATTTTGTGTCAATTTTCGTCAAATCTACATCCAAACTGAGGTAAAACTGTCTGAATCTTTCTGGTTTTAGAACCAAAATCGGGGTGTTATTATCGCTATTTCCGGCAATCATTCCTTCAGCTCCATACCCTAATGCGATATTAAACCATCTAGGGATTTTGGACCCTTTAGAAAAAGAATATAAATTGTAAGAAAGCCAATAGGTTTGCCCGTTATAATCTTTCAGGATTTGTTCCGGAAAAGTGCTTCCCAAAACATCTGGTCTGTAACTAGAATATTGCGTTTTATGATAGGAGAATTTAGGAATAATGCGTTGTTCTTTCCAAATTAATTCTTGTGAAACGTATAAAGCCGTTCCGGAAGCATTTGCAATCACATCGCCCATTGATGCGCCCCATTCTTCCGAAAATCCGTCCATAACCTCAACAGCAGTCAGGAATACAAATCCCAAACTGGCTCCATAAATTAGTTGATTTTTTTTGTTAGTTCCACTCCAATTCAGCGCTTCTGCACCAAATCTCCCAATTTGATAGGAAGAAAAAAAATGTCCCACTTTATCTACTTGCATCCACTCAGAATTGTCATTTATAAAATGAAAATTGGATCTGGGATAATCAGCATACCAAAGTTGGTTCAAACCAATCAAAGCTCCGGAAGCCAAAACTCCTTCGGAAATAAATACAGTGTTCTGTCTTTTTTTGTTTAAGGAATCGGATGGTTTTAGAAAATTTTCAAATGAGTTTTGCCCAAAAACACTTTGGAACACAATCAGAAACAAAAAACAGCATTGAATTTTGTATTTCAAAATTATCGTATAACTCCTTGACTGTTGATCCAATCAGAATATTTCTTGGCATTTTTATTATGCTCTTCTAAAGTAGCAGCAAACTCATGATACCCAAAACGATTCACGCTGGCGCAGAAATAAAGAAAATTATTTTTTTCCGGATTCAAAACTGCTTCTAAAGCAGTAATGTCAGGCATTGCAATTGGCCCAGGAGGAAGACCAATCACTTTATAAGTATTATATGGGGAATTCAAAAACAAGTCGTTATAAAAGACTCTTTTGATTACTTGGTTAAAATCATTTGATTTCTTTTTTATGGCAAAAATTACTGTTGGATCAGCCTGAAGCGGCATTCCTTGTTTCATTCGGTTCAAATAAACTCCGGCGATTCTTGGTCTTTCATCTTTTTTAACAGATTCTTTGTGAACGATTGAAGCCAAAATTGTTGCTTGAATTGGAGTCAATCCTTGTTTTGCTGCTTCATCTGTTCTTTCTTTATTCCAAAAATTGCGATATTCCTTGATCATTTTATCTCTAAATTTCTCGGCAGAAATATTCCAATACACTTCATACGTATTTGGAATAAAGACGGCTAAGACATTTTCATTGGTAAAACCATTTTCTTTCAGGAAAATCGAATCCTTAAATGTATTTAATAACAACAAACTATCCGGCTCAATTTGTGAACCCACTCTTCCAGCAAAATTCTCTAATCGCTCTTGATTGTTGAACGCCAATTTCACGGGAACATTGCTTCTTAAAGCTTTAACCAAATCATAACTATTCATTCCTTTGGTAAATAAAAAACGACCCGGCTTCACATTTTCAGGATAGTTTCTTTTGCTCGCAACCATCTCAAAACGATTCATGTTTTCGACAAAAGGGGCAATTATTTTCTTGACATCTTCATAAGTTGCACCTGTTGGCACGTGAACGTATAATTCATTTTCGGAAAATTTGGTGTTTTTAGAAAAAACTTGGTTTGCCAAAATAAATCCGTAAATCAGTAATGCTGACATTAAAACAACGGATGCGATGGTTAAGATTTTTTTTAAATTCAAAACTAAAATTTTTATAGTTGATTATTAATTAATTGGAAAACAGCCTCATCTTTATAAACTCCATTGACTAAAGTCCAATCTTTTTTCGTGCCAATCTTTTGAAATCCAAATTTAGTAAAAAGTGCAATACTAGCTTCGTTTTCTGTGCCAATATTTGCATACAATTGATGTAAATTAAGATGATAAAAAGAATATTGAATCAAAAGCTCCAAAGCTTCGGAACCAATATTCTGTTTTCTATTTTCATTTCCTTGAATTACAATGCCAACACCTGCCCTATTATTCTTAGGGTCAAAATCAAATAAATCAATTAATCCCAAAGCTGGAAAATCCTGATCTTGACAAATCGCCAATCGCAATTGCTTGGCTTCATAAATATCCTGATGGGCATTTTCGAGATATTGCTTCACTAAAAACCGACTGTAAGGCGTTTGTGTATTGCTTACTTCCCAAATACTTTGGTCGTTTTCCATCGCATAAACAAACTCCAAATCGTTGGGTTCTAATGCTCGAAGGTAGATATTTTCGCCTTTTAATGTGATCATTTTAAAATAGGTCTTGGGTTTTGGGTCTAAGGTATTAAGTTTTGAATTATTTTAAAAGCTTATTCTTTCGGGTTTAAAGGTTTATTAATACTAGGATATTCTTTATTATATTGAACTTCGACTGTATCACCAATTTTAAGTGTCTGATCGTGAGAATTACCTCGGTATGATTTTCCATCAACTATAAATTCATAAGAATACGTAAACTCAAGTCCCACTGGTGAATTTGGTTCGTAATTTTTATCATTAATAATTATAGCTTTTGTAGTTTGAGGATTATTTCCAATAATGCTATCAGTAAAAGAATTACGAATTATTTTACTGATCAGATAACCGAAAAGTGAAATAGCTAAAATAATCCAGAAATAATTTTTAATTTTATTTATCGCATAAATATTTGCGGATTTATTATTTCTTTTTTGCATCACTAAACTTTAAATTTCAATTTACCTTCTAAACACTAGCCCTACTCACTTTTAATTATTTTTATACCCAATTTTTTTTCTTGGTTCAGAGTTTTCTTTTTTGTCAATCAACTCATCGAGATAGTTAAAAACCAGTTCAATGTTTTGAGTATGATTAGAAAGTTTCTTTTTAATTTCTTCTATTTCCAATTTCATACTTAATGTATCGGTGAGCATTTCTCTAATTTTGGTAAAGACACGTATAATTTGTATATTAACCTTTATAGCGGTTGGACTGTTAAGAACACTAGATAACATTGCAACTCCTTGTTCTGTAAATGCCATAGGCATATATCTTGAACCTCCCCAACTTGAGGTGCCAAATTGGCTCCTCAAGTTATCGAATTCTTGTTGACTAAGTTCAAACATAAAATCCTCTGGAAACCTTTCCAAATTTCTACGAACCTGCCTTTTTAATTGTTTAGTTTCTACAGCATAAAGTTCAGACAAATCTTTATCTAACATCACTTTTTGCTTTCTTATCAAGTAAATTTTACTGCTAATAATATCGTCTGGAATTAGAATCTCATTACTCATATTTTTTATTTCGTTTTTACATAACTAAACCTCAATCCCTCCTTTAAACACAAATTCTGCTGGACCTATCAAGAAAACATTAGTAAACTTCCCCTCGTTTT
>JAEMQE010000020.1:0-5933 GCA_022758945.1 Lentimicrobium sp.
CGTCTGTCGAAGGCATTAAAGAATATTCTTTGCCAAACGGGCTTAAAATTCTTTTAATTCCAGATGCAGCACAATCTAATGTTGTTGTCAATATTGTGTATAATGTGGGTTCAAGAAATGAAGGCTATGGCGAAACCGGAATGGCGCATTTATTAGAACACATGTTGTTCAAACGTTCGGCTAAATTTAGTGAAATAAAAAAAGCAATTGCTGATAAAGGGGCCGAGGCTAATGGAACGACTTTTTATGATAGAACTAATTATTATGAAATTCTTCCTGCGACCGATGCTAACTTGATATGGGCTTTAGATATGGAAGCCGACAGGATGATTACTTCAGCAATTTTGCAATCAGATCTGGACAAAGAATTTTCTGTTGTTCGAAATGAGTTCGAAATAGGAGAAAATAACCCTTCTGGAATTCTACGAGAAAGGATATTTTCATCAGCCTATCTTTGGCACAATTACGGAAATTCTACCATTGGAAGTAAAGAAGATATCGAAAGAGTAAAAGCAAGCTCGCTTAAAAACTTCTACAAAAAATATTATCAACCCAATAATGCAACTTTAATTGTTGGTGGAAAATTTGATGAAAAGAAAACATTGGATTGGATTGCAAAATATTTTGCGATTATTCCAAAATCTAAACAAATTATTGAACCAACTTATACTGTAGAACCAGCACAAGATGGGGAGCGATTTATAGAATTAAAAAGAAATGGAGATATGCAGTATGTGGCAATGGCGTATCACACGCCCAGTTTTTCGGATAAAGAAAATGCAGCAAACACCGCTTTGATTTCAATTCTTACGAACAATCCTTCTGGCGCTTTGTACAAAGCATTGATAGAAACGAAACTGGCAACGGATGTGTATGGATTTAGCATTACGCTAAAAGACCCAGGCTTAGCTTATTTTGCGTGTGAAATCCCAAAAGATAAAGATTTAACAACGGCTCAAAATGCTTTTCTTCAGACGATGAATGAGGTGCCAAAAATGACTTTTACGGAGGATGATTTGAAAAGAGCTAAAAACGAATTACTAAAACAATTTGAAAACACTTATAATAAAACAATTGATTTATCCATTGCATTGACTGAAGATATTGCTGCTGGAGATTGGCGTTTGTTCTTTATTGATAGAGATAATATTGAAAAATTGACACTTGTAGATATCCAAAATGTGGCCAAAAAATATTATTTGCAAAGCAATAGAACTTGGGGAAGGTTTGTGCCTGAAAACAATGCAGAACGTGTAAAAGTAAGCGAAACTCCTGATATTGCAGTTTTGACAAATGGATATAAAGGCAAAACTTTAGAAGCAAATAAAGCTACTTTTGAAACTTCGGTTGCCAATATTTTAAAAACAACTGAAATGGGTAAATTAGCTTCCGGAGGGCAATATGCATTATTGGAAAAACCTTCGAAAGGGGACAAAATTAATGCCAGATTTTTATTGCGAATGGGTGATGTCAAATCATTAGAAGGCAAGAATTTAATTGCGGATTTAACCGCTAAGATGCTAAAATTGGGCACAAAAACACGAAGTAAAAAAGATATAAACGATCAGTTAGATCAATATAAAACCACTATAAATGTTACGGGAAATGTTGATGGATTGTACGTTGGTCTGGACACTGATAAAAATAATTTAAACAATGCTTTGGCGATTCTTAAAGACATTTTGAGAAATCCAATTTTTGACGCCTCCGAATTTGAAAAATTGAAATTGGAAACCAAAAGCGGATTGGAAGCTAATAAAAGCGAACCGCAATCATTAGTAAGCGAGGCAGTCGAAAAGAAAACCGCTTTGTATCCAAAATCACATCCTTATTATTCACAAACTTCCGATGAAAAATTGGCTGAATTAACTACAATTACATTGGAGGATATAAAAAAATATTACAATGATTTTTACAATGGCAGTAGCGGTAAAATTGCCTTTGTAGGAGGATTAGACAAGAAAATTATCAAATCCTTTTTAACTGAAACACTTGATAATTGGAATGCTAAATATACTTATATTAGGATTCCAACTCAATATTTTGAAGTTAACGCTTACAATAATACGATTCAGGTTAACGACAAAACCAATGCTATTGTTTTAGGGAAAATCAACTTGAATATTGGCACGAACGAACCGGATTATCCTGCTGTTGAAATTGCAAATGAATTGTTAGGAGGAGGCGCTTTTATGTCATCCAGAATTCCAAAACGGTTACGCGAAGCTGAAGGAATGAGTTATGGCGCAGGTTCTTTTGTATCAGGGAATGGGATTGATAAAACTGGGGATTGGGGAGTTTATGCCTTTTTTAATCCGTCGTTTAAAGATAAATTGGACAATGCTTTGAAAGAAGAAATTCAAAAAGCGTCGGATAAAGGTTTCACAAAAGAGGAATTTGATGCAGTAGTAAAATCTTGGTTACAGCAACGCCAAACAATGCTTGGCACAGATGAGTTTCTGGCCCGACAACTTAGAGAATATTTAGATCAGAATAAAACATTTAAAACCTATTCTGAATACGAAGACAAAGTAAAAGCTTTGGATGTAGATAAGGTAAATGCAGCAATGAAAAAATATTTTAATTTGCAAAAATTCATCTTGATTTACGCTGGCGATTTTACTAAAAAATAAGATTTCATCATTAAAAAAAAGAGAGGTTGTTTGAAAAAGCAACCTCTTTTTTTTTTTTAAATATAGTGTTCTATTAATTCAACAATAGGTTTAGCGGTTCCAATTACTTTGAGTACAATATTGATAAAACATCGTCTGTTTGCCAAGGCTAAAACTTCGGTCAAAGTCTAATTTTTAGGATTTTCTATTTCAGTTCAGCATTTGTTTTTCGAATGGATTCTTTGTCTTTGTAATCTAACCAAGCTTGACCTTTCCATTTTCGCATCCAGTTATCATAATATCTATTGATGGCAACGTTTGCAAAACCTTTAATTAAATTACTTGGGCGGCCAGCCAATGAGCGTAAACTTAATGAAAAACCAGGCGTTTCATATTTCATATAATGCCACCAACCTTCGGGCATATAGAGCATTTCGCCGTGTTCAAGGTGAGTAATATAAGGATTAACGTGTTTCAAAGCGGGGAATTTTTCGAAATCGGGATTATCAAAATCGATGTCCTCATTACAAATCCACGAATAGGGAAGGCGATACATATACTTGGTCTCTTTTGGATCCACAAGCACACATTGTTTTCTGCCTTGAAAATGAATGTGAAATATATTGGGAAAATCAATATCATAATGCATAAAAACCTTGGCATCTTCCCCTCCAAAAAACAATAACGGCAAACTTTTGATTAAACGAAGTCCTAAATCAGGCCATTTCATATCGGATTTCATTGACGGCACATCTTTCATCAAATCATAAAGAAAAATGCGTAAATCTGTAGGGCCTTTCTCAAGAATATCTATGTATTCCCCCATTGTCATTACAAAATCGGGTTCGTTTACTTTTTTGGTATAATCTGTTTTTCGGCTATCATACAGCGGTACTTTTTTATCGGAAGCAACAGTTCTTAAAAAGTCAAAATTCCATTTGGTAAAGGCAGGCCAATCCTCAATTTGATTGGTGATAACCACTGGTTTT
Organism: Lentimicrobium sp.; assembly: GCA_022758945.1. GTDB lineage: Bacteria > Bacteroidota > Bacteroidia > Flavobacteriales > Flavobacteriaceae > Flavobacterium. The sequence continues at coordinate 3,602 of JAEMQE010000020.1, forward strand.
TGTGGTTTATAGTAGTTTTTTATAAATTCTTCTTTGGTAAGTTTTTCAACACGGTCAATTTCTGTATACTTAAAAGACATTGGGTTATGTTTTATGGAAAAATTATTTTTATTACAATGATAGCTTTAAAAACAAGAGCAATCGCTATTTTGTGTTTTTAAATTTAAAAAATAATTTACAGTTAAAAAATTCAATTTTCAAAAATTCAATTAGAATACCACTATTATTTTTCCAATAAAACAATATCAAATTCAGTATCAATAAGGACTTTACCATTCGAAACTACAACTTTCTTTCCGGAATACCCATCTTTCAATTTTGTTCCATTTTCGAAAATGGTTCCCACCGAAATCTCTTTTGGTCCTTTTGGTAAATCCAATCCAATAACCACTTTGTCCGTGAAATTATTGTTGGTAAAAGTTCTACTAAAAACATAAGGACTAGCCGAAATTTCCTGATGAACTCCTGCACCAATCGCTGGATGGTTTTTTCTAAAACTACCTAATTTTTGCCAATGCAAAAGCACTTTTTGAGTTTCGGGATTGGTTTTGATGTCCTCCCAATTCATCATCGAACGCAAGGTTGCATCGCCAGTAGTTCCCGGAATATCTAATGAACGAGCACTTTCGTCCCCATAATATACTTGTGAAATTCCTGGGGCAAGCAGTAATTTTGTTCCGCTTTCGAATGTTTTTTCACGTTTTTTATCATAAGGAGAACTGTCGTCGTGTGAAGAAACATAGTTCATCACCGTATTCCCTTTTAAGTCATTTTGAAGAATTGAATTGTATTTTGAAAACAAAGGTTCATAATTCATTTTGGCTTCATTTCTAAAGTCAAAATTGATTAAACCTGTAAAACCATTTTCGAAATAGTTGACTTTTTTATCTCCAAAATCAAATAATTTTTTGGCTCCAATATTGTAGCCATACACCTCACCAACGGTGAAAAACGCATTGTTGTCCAATACTTTTGTAGGGTTATTTTTTTTGAAATCGGCAAAGGCTCCATCGCATACTTTCTTGAAATCTGCCCAAACATCTTCATAAGTATGCTTCGCCGTATCCACACGATAGCCATCAATTCCATAATCAGTGATGTAATCGGAAAGCCATTTCATAATGTAATATTTTGGTGCACGAGGGTAACCTGTTTTCTTGAAAAAGGCATCTAATTCAGCTACTTCTTGCTCGTAACGACCTTCTTTTTTCCATTTTTCAACCAAAAAAGGAGGCAAAGCAACATTTTCAATACTTTCAGTTTTTACGTCCGGAAGATTTTCAACCAACGTACAATTAATATAAGTATCGTATGATTTGTAAGTGCATTTTGGGGAAGTTCGAACCCAATCATTTGGATACACAGCATCTTCGGCAGTAACGGGTCCAGTATGGTTGATAACGGCATCTAATAAGATACGAATTCCTTTTGCGTGTGCTTTTTGCACCAATTCGGTTAAGTCCTTTTTAGTTCCAAAACTTGGATCTAATGCCGACCAATCTCTTGCCCAATAGCCGTGAAAACCATACGTAAAACCGGTTCCTTCATCGACACCATCGTGAATTTGTTCTACAACCGGCGTCATCCAAATGGCATTTATCCCCAATTTTTCAAAATATCCTTCGTCTAATTTTTGGATTACACCTCGAATATCACCACCTTCAAAACCTCTCAATTTTGCTGTTGGTTTATTTCGATTATAAGTATGGTCGTTTGTTTTGTCTCCGTTGTTGAATCGGTCAATTAAAAGGAAATACACATTGGCACTTTCCCAAACAAAAGGGGTTTTTGAGGCCGATTGTGCTGTTTTTGTTGAAGAACAACTGGCGAAAAACAGCGATAGTAACGCGATCGAAAATAAGATATTTTTTTTCATAAGTTTTTTTTGAACCATTAAGAAAATTAAGGTTCATTAAGTTTTTCTTAATTTTCTTAATTTCTTAATGGTTTGTTTTTTTATTTTATAACTGAATTTTAATTTCAACTCCAGTACCTTTCTTCCAAGAAACTGGAATTTCAATATTGTTTTTAACGGTTTTGAAAGCAATGGTTCTTCCGTTTACGATCACTGATTTTGCTTTTATATTGTGAACAATTAACGCAACATTTTTATCTATTGATTGAAAGTTTTTCCCAATTTCAGAACTCAATTTGATAACTACTACTTTGCTATTCACATTGCCATTGAAATTCAAGATTTCATAAGCACCTTTTTCGAAAGCATTTGCCGTTGTTCCATCGTCATTGTATAATTTTCCAAAACTTTGCGTGGTTTTCGCATCAAAATAATAATGCAAATCGAAGTCTGCCAACGAATATTTCGATGTGTTTT
>JAEMQE010000020.1:6033-7207 GCA_022758945.1 Lentimicrobium sp.
GCATCAAAATAATAATGCAAATCGAAGTCTGCCAACGAATATTTCGATGTGTTTTGAATTGTTTTTATCATCGGAATAAAAGCACCACCACGAACAAAAACTGGAATATGATCTTCTACAACGGCAATGGTAGAAGTGGTTCCTGCCAATTGTTTTTTATCGGAATAGAAATCAAACCAGTTGTTGTTTTTTGGAAAATAAACAGAAGTTGAAGTCACACCCGCTTTTGTGATTGGTGTTACCAAGAAGTCATTTCCCCAAAGATACGTTTCACAAACGGTCAATAATTTAGTGTTGTTCGGTTCTTCAAAAAACAATGGACGCATCAAAGGCGTTCCTTTTTGGTTGTTTTCAAAAGCCAAAGTGTAGTTGTAAGGCAAAAGTTGGTAACGCAATTCTACTTGTTTCTTGGCTTTTGCTTTGGTAATGATATCTTTACGAGCCACTTCCGAAGCGACATCTTCCTGAGCGTGTGGACGAAATATCGGTTGGAAAACACCGTATTGCAACCAACGAAGGTATAATTCGTTGTCAAAATAATCTCCGGCAAAACCGCCCAAATCCGAGTGCATATAACCCATTCCTTGCATTCCCATTTGGAGAGAAATCTCGGTTTGCGATTGCAATCCACCCCAAGTTCGGCTTACGTCGCCCGACCAAGGCATCATCCCAAAACGTTGCGAACCGGAATATCCGGCGCGCATTAATATAAACGGGCGTTGATTTGGAAAATCTTTTTTGTAACCATCGGAAATCAATTTTGCCCAATTGTGTCCATAAATATTATGTACTTCATCGGCTTTTCCGCCAGCAGTTATAGCTTCGGATGGAAAAACTTCGGGTTCACCTAAATCGCCCCAAAGTCCGCCAACACCTTGATTGATTAGTTTTTTGTAAATATTCCAGAACCAATCCTTTCCTTCGGGTTTGAAAATGTCAATGATTCCTGTGTTTCCAAAATAGAAATCGTATGTAAAAGGTTTTCCATTTTTGTCTGTTGCCACCACTTTTTTGTCCACGGCTTCTTGCCATTTCTTAGAAGTAGTCAGTACAAATGGTTCAGTTATTAGGACGGTTTTTATGCCTTTCGCATTCAAATCAGCCATCATTTTTTCAGGATTTGGGAAAGTTTCTTTTTCCCAATCCAAGTTGCCCATTGTGCCTTTCATTTCTT
>JAEMQE010000275.1 GCA_022758945.1 Lentimicrobium sp.
AGGCCTTGACAATGATCGCTAAATTTGAATTTCAATTATAGACTGATTAGTTACCGATTTTTTAAATTATAAATATTGAATATTGGGTATTTTTTTATTTTTTTTATTTCCAACTCTTATTGTCTGATTAAAAAAAATGAATGTGGCATTGACTATTTTATAATTGAATTAACCCGTTGGGTGTAATTCAGTTTATTTTTTTAAACACATAGAAACATAGCTTTTATTGATTTTATCAAGGCATTTCATTTTTGATAGTAAAACATAGCTATGTGAAAACCAAGACCCGAGCGATAGCGAACAAGCGAAGCAATTGGTCTATCATATTCTTTTTTCAATGTTTCTATGTGTTTCATTTTTAATATTTATAAAATTCTAATAATTACACCCAACGGGTTAGTATTAATTTTTGCCACAGATTATCACAGATTAAACTGATTTTTATAAACTTTACAGAAGAATTTGTGACTTGGGACCTAAAGTCGAACAGGCGAAACAAAATCAGCAAAGCCCGTTTTGTTTGTGTGCTGCTTTCCATTTACAAACCCTTTCTGTTTTGGTTATTCTCCAATTAATATCTCCAGGATGCTTATGGCTGCCTCGCTGATTTTGGTTCCGGGACCAAAAACGGCTACAGCTCCTGCATCAAACAGAAACTGATAATCCTGGGCAGGAATTACACCACCCACAATAACCATAATATCTTCGCGACCGTATTTTTTGAGCTCTTCGATGACTTGGGGTACCAATGTTTTGTGTCCGGCGGCAAGGGAGGAAACGCCAAGAATGTGCACGTCGTTTTCCACGGCTTGTTTGGCTGCTTCGGCCGGGGTTTGAAAAAGTGGACCTATATCGACATCAAAACCGAGGTCGGCATAACCGGTGGCGACTACTTTGGCCCCGCGATCGTGGCCGTCCTGACCCATTTTGGCAATCATAATTCTTGGTCGACGGCCTTCTTTTTTGGCAAATTCGTCGGCCAGTTGTTTGGCTTTTTCGAAGCTTTTGTCGTCTTTTATTTCTTTGCTGTACACGCCGCTAAAGGATTTAATTTGTGCTTTGTATCTTCCGAAAACCGTTTCCAGAGCATCGCTGATTTCGCCGAGCGTGGCTCGGTTTCGCGCTGCTTCAACAGCCAGTTCGAGCAGATTGCCTTGACCGGTTTGGGCACAAAGGGTTAGTTTTTTGAGTGAAAGAGTTACTTTTTCGGTATCCCGAGTTGCTTTAATTCGTTCTAATTGTTCGAGTTGTTGTCTGCGCACCATTTGGTTGTCGACATCCAGAATTTGCAAGGGATCTTCTTTTTCTAAGCGGTATTTGTTGACGCCTACAATAATGTCCTGACTGCTGTCAATTCGTGCCTGTTTTCTGGCTGCTGCTTCTTCGATTCTAAGTTTTGGAATTCCCGATTCGATGGCTTTGGTCATTCCGCCGAGTTCTTCGACTTCTTCGATGAGTTTCCAGGCATTTTGGGCAATCTCATTGGTTAAACTTTCTACATAAAAACTACCAGCCCAAGGATCCACGGTTTTGGTGATTTTAGTTTCTTCCTGTAAATAGATTTGGGTATTTCTGGCAATTCTGGCGGAGAAATCTGTTGGCAAGGCAATGGCTTCGTCCAAGGCATTGGTGTGCAGGGATTGGGTTCCTCCCAGGGCGGCTGCCAAACCTTCGATGGTGGTTCGCGCCACATTGTTGAAAGGATCCTGCATGGTTAGGCTCCATCCTGAGGTTTGGCAATGGGTTCTTAATGCCAAGGATTTATCGTCTTTTGGGTTGAATTGTTTGACGAGTTTTGCCCAGATCATTCGGCCGGCGCGCATTTTGGCGATTTCCATAAAATGATTCATTCCAATGGCCCAGAAAAAGGAGAGGCGAGGTGCGAAGTCATCGATTTTCATTCCTGTTGCCAGTCCGGTTCTAATATATTCTAAACCATCGGCGAGGGTGTACGCCAACTCAATATCGGCAGTAGCTCCTGCTTCTTGCATGTGATAGCCTGAAATGGAAATCGAGTTGAATTTCGGCATTTTCTTGCTGGTGAATTCAAATATATCGGCAATGATTTTCATTGATGGGGTTGGCGGATAGATGTAGGTATTTCGCACCATAAACTCCTTTAGAATATCATTTTGAATGGTTCCTGAAAGTTGTTCGGGTTTTACGCCTTGTTCTTCGGCGGCCACAATATAGAAAGCCATAATAGGCAGAACAGCACCATTCATTGTCATCGAAACGGACATTTCACCCAAGGGAATCTGGTCAAACAATACTTTCATATCTTCGACCGAATCGATGGCCACACCGGCTTTTCCGACATCGCCCACCACGCGTTCGTGGTCGGAATCGTAACCGCGGTGTGTTGGCAAATCGAAGGCTATGGAAAGTCCTTTTTGTCCAGCGGCCAAGTTTCTGCGGTAGAAAGCATTGCTTTCTTCGGCGGTTGAAAATCCTGCGTATTGGCGAATCGTCCAAGGGCGACGCACGTACATGGTGGCATAAGGTCCACGTAAATTGGGTGCAAAGCCTGCTCCGAAATCCAGCTGTTCGAGGTTGGCGATATCCTGCTCGGAGTAGGTTGGTTTTAGTTCGATGCCTTCGGCGGTGAGGAAGTTATCAGGTTGCAGGTTGCAGGTTGCAGATTGCAGATTGGAGATTGCAGACTCAATACTGTTTTTTAATTTTATATGTTGGAGGTTTTTTCTATTCATTTTTATTTTCTTTTTTATTCGCAATTTTGATTGTACAGTTCGACTATTCGACCCATTCCCTTTTTTTTGAAATCTTCCTTGTCCATTAAATCGGCAAGCTGTGGGCACTCTTTTTCGAAATAGTTTCGGATGGCCTCTTTAAACTGGGTGAAATTGTTTAAATTGAAATGCCAGTTCCCCTCAGAACCGTACATATAATCACCCAAATAAAGCGCAAAATCCTGATTTTGTTTTTTTATGCAATAGTAAGCGGTTGTGCTTAGTGCTATATTGTAATTTAATTTGTCCAATGCATAGACCGTTATTTTTCCTTCTTTTACGATTCGGGCCCAATTTTTCCTTTTGTTAATGACCATTTTATTAGGATTAAAAGGATTGTTGTAGGCTACATAAATGGTGGCGTATTGTATTCTTTCTTTTTGGTCATTCCTGATTTCAAAGCCCTTGACGGTATCGATATTCCATTTTTCTATTTCACTGTTTTCTTCTGATTTAAATCTTAGATTCAAATTATTTGGTTGGTCCGGAACATTTATAAAGCCCTTTTTTGTGGTGTCATCATTGAAAGTGACGGTTCCTTCCCAAAATTGAGCGAAAACGGAAACGGGAATTAGCATACATAGCATTACTATCGTTTTCATAACACGCGTATTTAATCTTTTTAGGCCTAATTCCTCGAAGCTTTGCTTCGGTTTTTTGCCACAGATGGTCACAGATTTCAACGGATTTTTTTATGTAAATATACTTCGTCTGTTCTCTTCGCTCGGGTGTGAAATTTGTATTTAACTTTAGCAATACTTCGTGAGTTCTGCCACGAGGTCGTTTATTTTTGCTTCGTCAGTTCGCCTTTCAGGCTCGTGTCAACAATTTTAAAAATCCATTTATTATCAGCGTTATTGGCATTGAGACCTTCGAGAAGTCCGGCACTTATGGTTACGCCTGAACCAATGGTAAACAGTAAAAAGGCAGCGTCATTTCCGCCAGCGGCAGCCACAATAGAGGCTCCGACGATTGCCAGTCCTACAATCAACACCACGGTTTTGACGGTTGCCAATGTTTTGGGTTGGTATTTAATGCTTTGCAGGCTGTCGATTTTTACTGTTTGATTGTTGACCGTAAAGCTTAACGTATCCGAGATTTTAAGGTTTCCAATGTGTTTTTTTCCGTCCAGTGTTCTTATTTTGATGCGGTGGTTTTCTTCAAAAACCTTTACTTTCCCTGTCCTGATGTTGGTGATTTCAATGGTTCTGTGTTGCGAGAAAACAGCATAAGAAATTAAAAACACCAATAAAAATAAAATCTTTTTCATGCTGTAGGTTTTCAATTAATTTTCTTCTTTGAGTCTTTCCTGTTCTAATTTTTCGGCCAGTCGTTTTTCGATAATTGGAGTAATCAAAGTCTTTCTTGGTTTTATTTTCACGAAAGGGAACAATTCTAAATCGTCCTTCATCCGGTCTTTTTTGTTCGGATATTTGTTTGTTCCCAAAAGAATTTCTTTACCCGTATCGAATAATTCCTGTTCCTTGTCGGCACTTTCCTGAATTTTTCTTTTGATGATTCCCTCGTTGAGTTGTTTGAGGAAACCGCCATTGGCTTCGATATCTTTGAATAAGGTCAGGGCTTTTTCGGCCAATTGATTTGTTACCGTTTCGATGTAATAACTTCCGTCCGCCGGGTTATTGACTTTGTCGAAATAGCTTTCGTGTTTGAGTACAAGCAATTGGTTTCGTGCAATTCTATCTCCAAATTCGTTGTCTTTGTGGTATAAGGCATCGTAAGGCAAGTTTGCAATGGCATCGGCTCCGCCCAAGATAGCGCTCATACATTCGGTTGTGGTGCGCAGCATATTGACGTTGTAATCGTAGATTGTTTTGTTGCGTTTTGTGGGTGAAACTAAGATATGGCAATCGAATTTGTGGTTGTATTCTTTGGCAATCAGATTGAAAAGCAATCGCAAGGCACGTAGTTTTGCGATTTCGAAAAAGTAATTGGTTCCCACCGAAATTTTAAAAACGATGGGTTGGTTTATTTTTGTTATTCTGTTAAAATATTCGTTGGCGTGTGCCAGGCAATAGGCAATTTGTTGCACCATATTGGCGCCAGCGTTTTGATACAGACCGCCATCAATGCTGACGTAAGAAATGTGAGCTGTGGCTGCCGAAATTAGATTTAGTGTTTCGAAATTGTTTTTTTCTTTGGTTGTAAACCAGTTTCCTTCCTTGGCCAAATGTCCAATTGGATCCAGATTGCAGAAAATTGTTGCGTTTTTCTGTTGGGCAATCGCATCAATATTTTTTACGAAATCGATTGAAAGAAAGCTCAGATTGAAATAGATTGTTACTTTTTCTAAAGGAAGATTTTCCAATAGTTTAGCTATATCGATATTTTCGTTTTCAATAGTAAAGCGGATGCTTTCGGCTCCGCGATTGATGCTGTCGATGGCTCGAAGGTTTGACTTTTCGAGGTCGTGAACGAAGATGTTTTGGCAAATTTTAAATTCGGAAGCCTTTGTATTTACGTCTGCAGTTCCTGCGAATTCGTCTTTGTGGTAAAATGGTTTTACCTGAATGTCTTCGGGTGAATTCCAGATTAGGGTTTCGTTATAGTCGGCGCCATTGAGTTCAAACTGGATTTTTTGTTTCCATTGTTTGGAAGAAACGGGAGCCCATCCCCAGCCCTTCCCAAAGGGAAGGGAGGCATGATTTTGAGCTGTCTCTTTTGCATTATCTTTTTTCATATTTAATTCCACCCTTAAGGGAGTCGAAATGGATTAAAATTAATAAATGTTACCATTCATACATCTGAAATTGTTTCTCAAATTTCAAAAATCTATTTTTTTATGTCTTTTTCAATGGTATCGCCCTCGAATTGGATAATATAAATGTCTTCGCTGTCTTTTTTCATATAGTATTTTTCGCGGGCATATTTTTCGGTTTGGTCCGGATTTTTGAGCTGCCGGATGTTTTCCTTGTCTTTTCTGATTTCCTGTTGGTAATAGGCTGCGTTGTCTTCGAGTTCATCGATTTGTTTGTCTAAAAAGCGATGATCGAAATAGGAATAGTTATCCAGAAATATCATCCAAGTCGAAAAAAACAGCAAAACCCAAACGTATTTGTTGCTTAAAAATTTGAACCACCGTTTGTCTTTATAGGAATTATTCATTTAATCAGTTGTTGTTTTAGCAGAATTTTGAAATAACACACCCCCAACCCTCTAGATTGCTTCATTCTTCGCAATGACAGGGGAGTTATAAGCGCTTCTAAATTTATAATAGGTCATTTTATATTGTTTTTTAGTCCCGATTACTTCACTTTGCTTCTACTTTCATCGGAGTTCAGTGAACTTCGTTTGCAGTGAAAATCCTTTTTTGTCAATCAAACCTATAAGGTTTTAAAAACCTTATAGGTTTAGAAAGATTGCAACAAAAATCAGGAAATAGCTCCTTCCTTCGACAAATTCAGGATGACATTATTTGACTATTTAATTTTTCATAAAATTACAAAAAAATTATAGAATTCGTTGATTTATTACGGCACGAACCACATCGATGGCGACGGTATTGTATTTGTCGTTTGGGATGATGATATCGGCAAATGCTTTTGTGGACTCGATAAACTGTTGGTGCATCGGTTTCAGCGTGGTTTGGTAGCGTGTTAATACTTCTTCCATATCCCGGCCGCGTTCGGCAATATCCCGTTTTAATCTGCGGATTAATCGCTCGTCCGAATCGGCGTGAACAAATATTTTGATGTCGAATAAATCGCGAAGTTCGGGATGGGAAAGAATCAGAATTCCTTCGACTATCATCACTTTTCGCGGATGAGTTACAATGGTATCGTCGGTTCTGTTGTGAGTGGCAAAAGAATACACGGGCTGGTTGACGGTTTTTCCTTCTTTGAGTTCCTTGAGGTGAGCGACCAATAAATCGAAATCGATGGCTCTGGGATGGTCGAAGTTGGTTTTTGCGCGTTCCTCATAACTCTCGTTTGTGGATGCTTTGTAGTAGGAATCCTGGGCAATAATTCCCACTTCGGTATGGGGTAATTCATTCATTATCTGGTGCACCACGGTTGTTTTTCCGCTTCCTGTTCCGCCTGCTATTCCTATTATCAGCATAAAATAGTTGTGTTATGTTATTGTTGGAACAAAAATAGGGATTTTATTGTGAGAGACTTTTGTTTTTTTTCTATTAAACACTTAATGTTGCGATTTTTTTACTGATTTTTTGAATCAAATTAAATTTATTTATTATTTGAAAATTTGTTTTGGTTAAGCAAAAATTTGTTATATATTTGCCACCGCTTTCAGGGCGTAGCGTAGCTCGGTTATCGCGTCCCGCGAGGCGGAAAGGCCACAAAAAAAGGTTAAAAGTTCTTATGAAATATAATTTTCGGGGTGTAGCGTAGCTCGGTTATCGCGCCTGCTTTGGGAGCAGGAGGCCGCA
>JAEMQE010000202.1 GCA_022758945.1 Lentimicrobium sp.
GAATCATATATTGATAATTACCTGGATTCGTTACTTCAACGATTACCAGATTTTCAGTTTGTAAATCTTTTATGACAATGTTATTTATTCTTGCTAAATAAGACAAACTTACAATAGATTTGTGTGTGGCAGTACAACCATATTTGTTTTTTACAATGACATTATATTCTCCTTCTTTATGGACAGTTATAGTTGGAGTTGTCTCGTTTGTTGACCATAAATAGGTAAAATCACTAGAAACTGCCGGAGCTAAAATCCCTGCATCTAATACCACCGAAGGACTTGTAGTTCCTTCGCACAGTATCTTGTTTTCTAATGGATTGATTTTTGGCGTTGGCTCCACTACCAAATCAAATTTTCCGGTTCCATAACAGCCTTCACTATTTTCGGCTCGAATAAATAGTGTTTTGGGATAGGATTTATATTGACCTTTAATTTCGTTTGTACCTAACGCTGCATCATTTTCATTAGGATAGAAAAATAATATAACATCTGATGGTAAACTCAATTCGGTTTTTATTGCTATTTTCTTTTGATCCAAATCAAACAAACCCATTCCGTCGCCTAAATCACATTCATGGTAAGGTTCAGGTAGTATTAAAACGTTTTTATTGGCGTGTAAAATAACAGTTCCTATGCTGAAACAGTCAGAATTTGGTTGGCTGACTTTTGCATAAATAGTTTCATCAGGAATCGTATTTTGATAAATATCAGGAATGGATTGAGTATTTTTGGTGTCATTTTCCGCATCAATTTTACTGTGATAGTAGAACACTTGATAATCTTTATCTCCTAAACACAAGGGTTCGTTGGCAAGTGATAAATTAAACTTGGACAAACCATCTGTAGGAAAAGCATCTTGTGTGTCACATTGAATTAATTTATAAGGTGTTGACAAGATTTTTGGAGTTTCATATATTGTAATGGTTTTCTCAACTGGCTCTCTTATTTCGTCATTTACTGTTTTTATTAAAACTACTTTATAGTCTCCTGGTTTTAGATAGGTGTGGTAAGCGTCTCTATCAGTAGATGTTGTGCCATCGCCAAAATCCCAAACTACAGAATCAATTTTTTCGACAGTATTTATATAAAAATGGGTGTTTTGGCCAAAACAATTAAATTCATAATTAAAAGAATAAAGAAATAGTGAAGTGATAAAGGGAGGTAAACCCAGTTTCGCAACCTCAGCTTTCAAATCAATATTATTTTGTATGAAATTGCAACTCGTTCCATCTAATTCAGGATTGTTTATTACCGATAATTTGTTGCTCCCATCAACTCCTACAAGAGATGAAGAATATCCAGCTCGATAAATTTTTTCATCAATTGCCAGTTGCAAAGCACCCGCATTACTTAAGCTGGAATTTATGAGCGTTTTTGAAGCAACAATATTTGGGCTTTTTAGATTATATTGGTACAAGTTGCTTCCAATAAAGTTTCCTTCAAAACCATATTTATTTGCGGTAATATATAGTTTTTTTGTCTTTGCAGAAAACTCAACTCCATAAGGATTATCTCCACTCAAAAGAGTTATTCCATTGCTTATTTTTCCAGTATCAGCATCAAAATCATAAAGCAAAACATTTCCAGTATCATTTATTACATTGTTTTTGGGGCCTAATTCATCCGTAGGTCGTGTTGAAGAATTTGCAATCGCTATTTTTTTTCCATTAGGAGATGTTTTTAAATAACCAATGGCGTTGTAATGATACCCTCCAATAGGTACGTTTAGTGCAGTATTAGTCTTAATTGGGGTTTTATTAACGCCAAGTGTACTTATTTTAAAGGCATAAAAATTATTTATAAAATGAGTTATTACCCAAAATGAAACGCCATCTCCGTGTTGGACTGCTGTAATTTTTTCGGAACATTTAAATTTTGATTCATTGTTGTTATTTGGATCATAAGTGACAAGATGAATGTTTTTTTCAGTTATTACTACATCACCCAAACCATTATTTAGCCTGAGATCTACTTGAGAATAATTTAATCCATTATTTGGTGCGTCATCATCATTGAGGGGATTATCATCAGCATTTACCTGCAGAGGTTGGTCCACCGTAAAAATATAGTATATATTTGGATTGTTGGGTTTGGGTACAATTATCGCAGATTGCGTGCTTGATCTGTGTCCCATTAAGCCCCATCCGTTGGGCATACTATTATGAGTTTTGTCATAAACGACTGAACCATCAGTATAAAAAAGTAAATTTCCATTTTTATCAGAAATAGAGGCGCATCCTTCAGCCGTATTTAATGCACCATCAGTTAATGCGACCGGACTTCCAGAATTAAAATCTAATCCAGCATATTGACCAAAATACCAAATAGCCGCTTCTTTCTGTGCAAAAGAAGGACTAGCCAGTATGAGTAAAATGCAAATGAATTGGGCTCTAATTTTCATAACTCTTTAAATAGTTCTAATATTTTTTATTTAATATTTAATAAAATATCTCATTTAAAATCAACTAAATAAGAGTTTTAAATTAAGATAAAAAACTAAAATTTAATAAATCATTGAATACTAAGATACCACCCTCAATTCAGTGATTTTTTTGAGGTTAACAATGTACAAATAAATCATTTATAATCATTTATTTACACTTTCAAAAAGGAAAAAATATTCGTTCTTATATTTTTCCTTTTTAGATTATTTACTATTAACAGTCAAAAAAAAACATCCTTAAAAGATAATTTAGTTTCCATATCTTTGCAAAATGGAAAAAGAACATTTAATATTCAGAATACGGGCCATTTATTAAAGCAATACAATCAAAGTCAGCAGTTGACAAAGCCTTCATTCAAAAAGAAATTTCTAGAGAGTAAACGGTTCTCAAATTACGTTTAAAATTTTTAAAACTAGACAAATATGGAATTAAATTCCATATTTGTCTAGTTTTTTATTATATTTGCTCTATGGTTAATAGAGAAGCACAGATAAAATTACTAAATTTAAGCAATTCGTTTAAGGCTATTGCAGTTATTGGTCCTAGACAAGCAGGGAAAACCACATTAGTAAAAACTACCTTTCCAGACAAACCTTATTATTCATTAGAAAACCCAGACATAAGAAACTATGCCCTTGATGACCCCAGAGGTTTTTTAAGCACAATGCCAAATGGTGCCATCCTTGACGAAGTACAGCGAGTGCCCTTATTGTTTTCTTACCTTCAAGAAATTCTGGACAACAGTTCAAAAAAAGGGATCTTTATATTAACAGGTTCAAACAATTTTTTATTACAAGAAAATATTTCACAAACATTGGCTGGTAGAGTTGCTTATTTAAACTTATTACCCTTTACGGCAAATGAATTAAATTCAGAAAATTTATTACCCGAAACTGACGAAGAAGTGCTATTCAAAGGATTTTATCCCCCTATTTATGATCAAAATATTGATCCAACAGATTGGATGCCTAATTATATCAAAACCTATATCGAACGAGATGTTAGACAAATAAAAAACATAACCGATTTATTGGTTTTCGAAAAATTCATGAGGGTTTTAGCTGGCAGAACCGGTCAAGAATTAAATTTAACTGCCATCAGTAATGAAGTTGATGTCAATTTGAAAACTATACAATCTTGGATTGGAATTTTAGAGAATAGCTTTATCATCTATCTTTTGAAACCATACTATCAAAATTACAACAAAACAATTGTAAAAAGACCAAAAGTTTACTTTTATGACACTGGTTTAGTTTGTTCTTTTTTACGAATTTCAAATGCTTCACAACTAGAAAACCATCCCCTAAAAGGGTCAATTTTTGAAACTATGGTGGTAATTGAATTGGTTAAAAAATTCACGAACATTGGAATTGTTCCACCACTATTTTATTGGAGAGACAAAACAGGGCATGAAATAGATGTTGTTGCGGACTATGAAGGAAAACTAACCCCAATTGAGATAAAATCTGGCAAAACTATTAATACTGATTTTTTTAAACACCTAAAATACTGGAATAATCTAAGTGAAAATGACAATTCTCTAATAATTTATTCTGGCAATCAAGAACAACAAAGAAGCGATGGAACGATAGTTACAAATTGGCACAATATAAATGGAATAAATTTTTAAATTCATCATAAAAAACAAGACGTTTATTATACCTTTGCGCCATGGAAAAAGAACATTTAATATTTGGGATAAGAGCTATTATTGAGGCTATACAAGCAGGTAAGGAAGTCGATAAAGTATTTATACAAAAAGAAATATCAGGTGAACTGATGAAAGACTTGATGAAAGTAATGAAGCGTGCCAACGTTAATTTCTCTTATGTTCCTGTCGAAAAATTGAATCGACTAACTCCAAATAATCACCAAGGCGCTGTAGCTTCAATTTCGCCAATCGGGTTTATTGACCTGGAACATTTGGTTGATGCTACTGTTGAATCCGGAAAAGTACCTTTGTTTTTAATTCTGGATCAAATATCGGATGCAAGGAATTTTGGTGCCATCATCAGAACTGCCGAATGTACGGGCGTAAACGGAATTATTGTTCAAAAAGCAGGTTCTGCTCCAGTAAATGGTGACACTGTAAAAACCTCTGCAGGAGCAGTTTTTAATGTGCCAATTTGCAAAGTGGAACACATCAAAGACGCTATTTTCTATCTGCAAGGCTCAGGAATAAAAACTGTGGCTGCCACAGAAAAAACAGATCAAAATATATATGATGTTGATTTAAAAGAAGGCGTTGCCATTATTATGGGTTCCGAAGACAGAGGAATCAATCCTTCTGTTCTTAAAATTGTAGATGAAAAAGCAAAACTTCCAATGTTCGGAACAATAGGTTCACTGAATGTTTCCGTGGCTTGTGGTGCTTTTTTGTATGAAGCGGTAAGACAGAGGACTTAGATTTTAGATTGCAGATTTTAGATTTTAGATTTCAAGAAATATAGAAAAATGAATTAAGACTCTGGTTTTGATTCATTTTTTTCGTTTTCAACAATAGTATAATCTACTGAATAATTAGAGGAATAATAAGGTGGAATTTCATCGTCTAGCTCAACTATTGGAATATTTACAAAGTTTCCGTTTTCATCAAACCGCTGCATAAACTTATCTTGCATTGGATCAAAATCAGGATGTTCCCAATCGTATTTGATAATCTTCTTATATTCTGGCGTCTTGTAAATTATTGAAAGGACAAAACCCGTAATCAACCCAGCCAAATGTCCTTCCCAAGAAATTTTTTCTTCTACTTTCGGGAAAATATACCAAACCATTCCACCATAAACTAGAATTACAGCCAATGAAAGAGCGACTAATCGATAATATTTGGTTTGAATTCCTTTGAAAAAGATGAAACTAACCAAAACATAAATCAAACTGCTGGCACCAATATGATAACTATCTCTACCTATTACCCAAGTGATTAATCCCGAAAGTACTATTCCATAACCAATAACAGCCATTGATTGCTTGGTATAAAAATACTGCAAGGCTGCCAATAAAATCAATAACGGAATAGAATTGTTATACAAATGTTCAATATCGGCGTGGATGAAAGGACTAAAAATAATGCCCTGCAAACCTGATAATGTCCTTGGAAAAATACCGTTTTCAACAAAATCAAAATCAAATCGGATTTCAAGCCAATAAACAAACCACAAGAACAACACAAAAAAAAGTGGGAGCCCTATGACGGAATTAGTATATTTGAAATGATTGTCTTCCATTTTTGGTTTAAGGTGTTGGGTTTTAGGTTCTGGTTCAGCAAATACAAATCAAAAATTTAACCAAAAGCAATTTAGTGCTATTTTGTCATATTTAGTAAAAGAGAATAGAGAATAAAAAAGAAGGTAGAGAATATTAGAATATCTATAGACATAGTAGCTTCAAATAAAAATAGTAATTTTACAAAATGGAAGCACCACTTGCAGAACGCATACGTCCGCAAAAATTAGAAGATTATATCAGTCAATCCCATTTGGTTGGACCAAGCGGCTCGTTGACGCAACAAATCGCGAAAGGAATTATTCCGTCATTGATTTTTTGGGGACCACCTGGAACCGGAAAAACCACTTTGGCACAAATCATTGCCCAAGAATCGAAACGTCCATTTTATATTTTGAGCGCCATCAATTCGGGTGTAAAGGATATTCGTGACGTGATTGAAAAAGCCAAGCAAAGTGGCGGACTATTCACCACAAAAAATCCTATTCTTTTTATTGACGAGATTCATCGTTTCAGCAAATCACAGCAAGATTCATTATTAGCCGCTGTCGAAAAAGGTTGGATAACCTTGATTGGTGCCACAACAGAGAATCCGAGTTTTGAAGTAATTCCAGCATTATTATCGCGTTGCCAAGTTTATATTTTGAATGCATTTACCAAAGATGATTTAGAGACTTTATTACAACGTGCTTTGAAAACTGATACTTTTTTGGCTACTAAAAATATAAAATTAACCGAAACAGAAGCACTTTTGAGACTTTCAGGTGGCGATGGACGCAAACTATTAAATATTTTTGAACTAGTCGTAAACGCTTCCGATGAAGACGAAATTGAAATCACTAATGAGCGAGTTTTTGAACTCGTGCAACAAAACACCGTTTTGTATGACAAAAGCGGCGAACAACATTATGACATTGTTTCGGCATTTATAAAATCAATTCGAGGCAGTGATCCAAATGGAGCCGTTTATTGGTTGGCACGAATGATTGAAGGTGGTGAAGACGTGAAATTCATCGCCAGACGAATGCTTATATTATCGAGTGAAGATATTGGAAATGCAAATCCAACGGCTTTTATTATGGCCAACAACACTTTTCAGGCAGTTACAACAATTGGTTATCCTGAAAGCAGAATTATTTTGAGCCAATGCGCCATTTACTTGGCGACTTCCCCAAAAAGTAATGCTTCCTATTTGGCTATTGGAACCGCACAACAATTGGTCAAACAAACCGGCGATTTACCCGTTCATATTCATTTGCGCAATGCGCCAACCAAGTTGATGAAGGAATTGGGTTATGGTGATGAATATAAATATTCACACGATTTTGCCAATAATTTTGCCGAACAAGAATTCCTTCCAAATGAAATTTCCAAAACAGTCTTTTATAATCCCGGAAATAATTCGAGAGAAAATTCTACTAGAGAATTTTTAAAAAATCGTTGGAAAGATAAATATGG
>JAEMQE010000278.1 GCA_022758945.1 Lentimicrobium sp.
CAAGTGCTGGCAAAACATTAACTTCTACCGTTGCCGGAATTGCTCAGCAAGAAGGCTTATTAAACATCAACAACAAAGTTTCAGATTATATAGGAACGGGTTGGACGAGTGCGCCTCTAGCCAAAGAAAACCTAATCACCTGTAAACACTTACTCTCTATGACGTCGGGTTTAGACGATGGTTCTGATGGTGTCGCTCCAGCAAACCTACAATACAAAGCCGATGCAGGAACACGTTGGGCATATCATAACGTTTACGTAAAATTGCAAGATGTGATTGCCAAAGCATCTGGACAAACTTGGTCCAACTATTTTAATACAAAACTGAGAGATAAAATCGGAATGACAGGAGCTTGGATTCAAGTGGACAACAACAGCGTATATTATAGTACCACTCGAAGTATGGCTCGTTTTGGTTTGCTAATACTCAATAAAGGGAAATGGGAAAACACAACTATTGTCAACGAAGCTTATTTTAACGAAGCGACGAATACATCCCAAAACATCAATTTAAGTTACGGTTATTTGTGGTGGCTGAACGGAAAATCGAGCTATCATTTACCACAATCCCAACTACAATTACCTGGAAGTATCATTCCATCGGGACCTAATGACATGTTCATGGCTTTGGGTAAAAACGATCAAAAAATCTATGTAATTCCAAGCAAAAAAATGGTAGTCATAAGAATGGGTGACGCCGCTGATTCTGTAAATCTGGCTTTATCCGATTTTGATGATGTGCTTTGGCAAAAAATAAATGCTTTATACCAATAGAAATATTAGCTGTTATTTCTCCTTATAAAAAACCCAACAATAAAGAAAATAGCACCAAAAAAGAGCAAAATATAATACAAAACCATGTTTTTGTCTCTGACAATATTAGACAAAACAAAACATATAACGCTCACCAAATAAAGGTAAATTGGGGGAATATTTTTGATAGAAGAAAAATTCATTGAACTATTATTTAAAAAAACTATCTACGAATTCGTATTTATTAAAAACCTGTAAATCTTCAATTCCTTCTCCTACTCCAATGTATTTTACAGGAATATGAAACTCGTCAGAAATTCCAATAACTACACCGCCCTTAGCAGTTCCATCAAGTTTTGTGACTGCGAGCGAAGTTACTTCGGTGGCGACAGTAAATTGCTTGGCTTGTTCAAAGGCATTTTGTCCTGTAGAACCATCAATAACTAACATCACATCGTGTGGCGCATTGGCAACCACTTTTTGCATCACTCGTTTTACTTTTGTCAATTCGTTCATCAAGTTGATTTTGTTGTGTAAACGACCTGCTGTATCAATAATAACAATATCTGCTTCTTGTGCTACGGCAGATTGCAAAGTATCAAAAGCTACTGAAGCTGGATCACTTCCCATATTTTGTCTAACGATGGGAACACCAACTCTATCGGCCCAAATTTGCAATTGGTCAATTGCTGCGGCACGAAAAGTATCGGCTGCACCAAGAACAACTTTATAACCTGCTTTTTTAAATTGATAGGCGAGTTTGCCAATGGTGGTGGTTTTCCCAACTCCGTTGACACCTACAACCATCAAAACATAAGGCTTTACATTTATTGGAATTACGAATTCAGTAGCTTCACCAGAATCAATTTCTGAAAGTAAACCTGCTATTTCTTCGCGTAGAATTTGGTTGAGTTCTTCTGTACCAAGAAATTTATCTTCAGCGACACGATTTTCTATTCGGGTGATGATTTTTAGTGTGGTATTAACGCCAACATCTGAAGAAACTAGGATTTCTTCGAGATTATCTAAAACCTCATCGTCAACTTTAGATTTTCCGGCAACAGCTTTGGTCAACTTAGAAAAGAAAGATGTTTTTGATTTCTCTAGTCCTTTGTCAAGTGACTCTTTTTTATCGGAAGAAAATATTTTTTTTAAAAAACTCATCGGATTATTGATTGAGGATTAACGATTTTTGATTTTAGATTTTATATCGTTTTGTCAAGTGACCTAGCCCTGATGGAAGCGACATCCTTTTGTGGCGGGGTTCGCCAGAAAAAATATAGCGTACAGCAGGAAACAGCTCCTGAAAATTTGATTGGCACCCGAGCATTAGCGAACAGGCGAAGCAAATATAGAAAATAAAAAAGCTACTTCCGAATGAAAGTAGCTTTTCTATATAATGCTATTGTTAATTATTTCTTTTTCAAGAACTCATCAACTGCTTCAGGAGCCATAATAGATTCTACGAATGTATATGCGCCAGATTTTGGAGATTTTACCATTTTGATGGCTTTTGATAATCTCTTAGAAGATGTCTGTAAGGATGCTACGGTTTTCTTTGCCATGATTCTATGTTATTTGTATTTTAATATATCTCCAATGTGACATTTGAGATTATCTTAAAATCTCTAATTATTATTTAATTTCTTTGTGAACAGTTACACGTTTCAAGATTGGATTAAATTTTTTAATCTCTAATCTGTCTGGAGTATTTTTTTTGTTCTTTGTTGTGATGTATCTAGAAGTCCCTGCAACACCTGATGTTTTGTGTTCAGTACATTCTAAAATTACTTGGATTCTATTACCTTTACTTTTCTTTGCCATCTTGATATATTTTTAGGAATGGATTATTTAATAAATCCGCCTGCTTGTGCTTTTTTCAAAACTGCAGCGATTCCATTTTTATTAATTGTTTTTACCGTAGATGCAGCTACTCTAAGAGTAATCCATCTATCTTCTTCTGGAAGATAAAAACGCTTTTTAACTAAGTTTACAGAAAATTTTCTCTTAGTTTTATTCATAGCGTGAGAAACGTTATTTCCTACCATCGCTCTTTTACCTGTAAGGTCGCAAACTCTTGACATTATCTTATCTTTTATCGTTATTCAAATCGAGGGTGCAAAGAAAAGAAAAATAAACCTATTTAGCAAAAAAATTATTGCACATTTTTTAAAATTTCTTTCCGCAACATTTCTAAGCTCTTCATCACGGTTCTATCTATCACTTTTTCACGGGGTTGACCGAAATTAAATTCTTCAATTATTACCTCTTTTGGTGTTGCCAATGCTATAAAAACAGTTCCAAGCGCAGCATTTGAATCTCCTTTTGATGGCCCTGCATTGCCTGTAGTGGCAATTGCATAGTCTGTTTTCATCATCTCTTTCACTTTAATTGCCATTTGCTTTGCCACTTCAGCACTTACCACAGAATGTTCTTTGATTAAATCTTCTGAAATTCCTAAAACAGCTATTTTAGTTTCGGTAGCATAAGAAACTACGCTACCTTTAAAATAATTTGAAGCACCTGAAACTGAGGTTAAAACCTGAGCTATTTTCCCTCCGGTACAACTTTCTGCAGTCGAAATAGTTTTATTTTGTTGCGTTAAAAGTCTGCCAATAACTTTTTCAAGAGTTTCATCATCATCAAAACCTACGATGAAATCCCCGACAATTTTAGACAAAGAAAGTACATTTTCGGAAATGGATTTTTCCAGAAATTCTTTGTCAGTACCACGAGCAGATAATCGCAAACGCACACTTCCAAGACTTGGCAAATAGGCTAATTTTATAAAATCGGGCAAATTATTTTCCCAATTCTCAATGGTTTCTGATAATAAACTTTCGCCAATTCCATAGGTTAAAATTGTTTTATGAATGATGTAAGGTCTTTTATATTCGGTAACAATCTTTGGGATAATCTCGTTTTCGACCAAATATTTCATTTCAAATGGAACTCCCGGAAGCGAAATAAAAACGGTATTTTCTTTTTTCATCCACATTCCCGGCGCTGTCCCCACTTGATTGTGAAGTACAATACATTTTGAAGGGACTAAGGCTTGATCTTTATTGATTTGAGTGATTGTTCGCTTGTAAAAACCTTCTATAAGTTGGGTGACATGTTTGAGAACTTCATCGTTAACAACAAGTTCATCTTCAAAATAATCGCAGAAAGTCTTTTTGGTAATATCGTCTTTTGTCGGCCCAAGTCCGCCCGTAATAATGACTAAATCAACTGTATTTTGAAACTTTATAAAAGTATCCAAAATATGTTGTTTATTATCACTAATCGAAATCATTTCGTGAATTTCAACACCAATTCTATCTAATGATTTGGCAATAAAAGCTGAATTTGTATCGACAATTTGCCCTATTAAAATTTCATCGCCTATAGTAATTACGGCTGCTTTCATTTTCGATATTAATTTAGTCAGGGATTATTGGAATAGAAAAATATTCAAAAAATTTGAATTTCAAGAAATGAAATAATGAAGAATCAATTATACATCAAAGTCTTTTTTCAGCTCTTTAATAGCATCTTCCACTTGATGTTTGATACTTTTAAAAGTTTCTTTTATTTCTTTCTTTTCGCCTTCCGCTTTTGTCCAAGCTTCGACTTGAAGGATTTCTTCAAAAGCAACTTTCAAACCAAGCAAATCAAGTGTTGGTTTAACTTTATGAGCATAAGCATAAGCATGTTTATGATCTTTCTTTTTGATTCCTTCCTTGATTTCTGCTAAATCTTCCGGAACTTCCGTAACAAATAACGTTACGATTTGCAGGACAAATTCTGGATCGTTATCTGAAAGTGCGTACACTTTTGCTAGGTTGTAATGTAGTGCCATTATTTTATTTGTATTCTAAATAGTTTATGTCCTTCTAAAAATCCTTCTAAAACATCATCCGATTTTACAACCGCAACACCTTCTGGAGTTCCAGTAAAAATAATATCACCAATCTTCAAAGTGAAATAACGAGAAATAAAAGAAATTAGTTCGTCAATCTTCCACAACATGTAACTGGAATTACTTTTTTGAACGGTTTTATTGTTGTTCGTCAATTCAAAAGTAATATTTTCTAATGAATTAAATTGTTTTTTTGGTAAAAATTCACCAATTACTGCCGAGCCATCAAACGATTTCGCTTTTTCCCAAGGCAATCCTTTGGCTTTTAATTGATTTTGTACATCGCGAGCTGTGAAGTCAATCCCCACACTAATTTCATCATAATACTTATGAGCAAACTTGGCGTCAATGTGTTTTCCTACTTTGCTAATTTTAACAATAATCTCAATTTCGTGATGAATATCATTCGAAAATTCTGGAATCACAAAAGGATGTTGCTTCAATAAAACTGCCGAATCGGGTTTCATAAATATAACCGGCTCCGTTGGTCTTTCATTTTTCAACTCTTCAATATGATTGACGTAATTTCTCCCGATACAGATAATTTTCATATTCTTAATTTCAAAAATTAATTCAGTTTAGTGTTTAATTTTCTCAGCTTGATTGCTGTCAAAACTTTCTTGGTGTATAAAGGAAAATCCGCATTTTGAATCCAACTGAAATAACCTGGCTCAGACTCCAATACTTTATCGACTTTAACTCCTTTGTGTTTTCCAAAGGCGAAAATCTCATCTCCATCCTTGTCAAAGGCAATCATTCCGGCGAAATCAGCGATTTTTTTTCGGGTAGTAAATTCTGATAAAGATTTTATATCATTTTCCAAATCCGAATAACGGTCTAATTGAGCCAACAAAATTTCATAAGTTGCCATCGTATCAGCTTCTGCTGAGTGAGCATTTTCCAGCCCTTTTTCGCAATAAAATTTTAATGCCGCACTTAATGTTCTTTCTTCTTTTTTATGAAAAATTGTTTGAACATCAACCGATACGCGATTTTTCATATCAAAATCCACTCCGGCGCGAAGCAATTCTTCAGCCAATAATGGAATATCAAAACGGTCCGAATTATATCCAGCCAAATCGGAATCTTTAATCATATTATAAACTTGTGCTGACAAGGCTGCAAATGTTGGTTCATTAGCCACTTTTTCATCACTGATTCCGTGAATAGCGGTAGATTGTGGAGGAATTGGAATTGTTGGATTGACCAACCAGGTTTTGCTTTCTTTATTCCCGTTGGGGAAAACTTTGAAAATTGCTATTTCAACAATTCGATCTTTGGCGACATCAATTCCTGTAGTTTCTAGGTCGAAAAAACAAATTGGTTTATTAAGCTTGAGCTCCATTTTTAATTTTTAGAATGACAAATATATCTTTTTGAACTTACCGTTCGTCGATTATTTAAAAAAGTTTTGGACAAAATTAAAAAACCCGACAAGTCCAAAAAACAGTCGGGTTTATGTATAATTTTTTACATCTTATTAAAAATTTCTATCCACATC
Source organism: Lentimicrobium sp. (assembly GCA_022758945.1). Taxonomy (GTDB): domain Bacteria; phylum Bacteroidota; class Bacteroidia; order Flavobacteriales; family Flavobacteriaceae; genus Flavobacterium. Next base: position 6,155 of record JAEMQE010000278.1, read on the forward strand.
AAATGCTTCCAAATATTCCGCAACACGTTTGACAAAACTTCCGCCGAGCGCGCCATCTACAACACGATGGTCGTAACTGTGCGAAAGAAACATTTTTTGGCGAATGCCAATAAAATCACCTTCGGGAGTTTCAATAACCGCTGGCACTTTTCGAATGGCACCAAGAGCCAAAATTCCAACTTGTGGCTGGTTGATAATTGGCGTTCCGAAAACGCTGCCAAAAGTCCCCACATTGGTAACAGTATAAGTACCACCTTGCGTATCGTCTGGCTTCAGTTTTCCTGCTTTTGCACGACCTCCAAGATCATTTACGGCTTTTGCCATTCCAACTAAATTTAGTTGATCTGCATTTTTGATAACCGGAACAATCAAATTTCCATTTGGCAATGAAGCCGCCATCCCGAGGTTTATATTTTTTCTTTTAATGATGGTATCGCCATCAACAGAAATATTCATCATTGGAAAATCTTTCAAAGCTTTGGCAACCGCCTCCATAAAAATGGGAGTATAGGTCAACTTCTCGCCTTCTCTTTTTTCGAAAGCGATTTTCACTTTTTCTCTCCATTTTACAATATTGGTCACATCGACTTCGATAAACGATTGCACGTGAGCTGAAGTTTGCACCGACGCCACCATATAACCGGAAATCAGCTTGCGCATTCTGTCCATTTCAATGATTTCGTCTCCTCCGTTTACAGAAACGGGAGTTGCGGTTTGAGGTTTATTGATGGCTTGTAGTTGAGCAACTGGTTTTGAAGCCTCGACTGCGCTCGGCGTGACAGAACCTTTATTTTTTATATAATTTAAAATATCTTCCTTCGTCACTCTTCCGTCTTTTCCTGAACCGGAAATATTTTCTAATTCGGAAAGAGAAATACCTTCTTCCTTGGCAATAT
>JAEMQE010000183.1 GCA_022758945.1 Lentimicrobium sp.
ACACTATTAAAGAATCAATATGAAAACACGGTTTAATCAACCGTGTTTTTTTATATTTATTTTTACTTATCAATCAATAATATATTTAAAAACAGTAGATTTGTCAAGTTTTTTTATATAAATATACATGAGTATTTCGCATAAGGACTTACACAGTAAGTTAACGTTAGGGGGATTATTAGTTTCATTAGGAATAATTTACGGTGATATTGGAACCTCTCCATTATATGTAATGAAAGCCATAATTGGTTCCCATGTTATAAATGCAAACATAGTTTTAGGTGGTATTTCTGCGGTTTTTTGGACACTTACCTTACAAACCACTATTAAATATGTTCTTATTACTTTAAGTGCTGATAATCATGGTGAAGGGGGAATTTTTGCCTTATATGCATTAGTCAAAAAGACTAAAATACAATGGTTAATTATACCAGCCATTATTGGTGGTAGCGCCTTGCTTGCTGACGGAATCATTACTCCGCCCATTTCTGTTTCATCTGCAGTTGAGGGAATTAAAACTTTTTATCCAGAAATAAATACGATTCCAATTGTTATTGGAATTTTGTTTGTATTGTTTACCATTCAGCAATTTGGTTCTAAATTAGTAGGCCGTTTTTTTGCTCCAATGATGCTTCTTTGGTTTGGTATGCTTGGCGTTTTGGGTATAATGCAAATAACAAAACATCCTGAAGTTCTAAAGGCTTTTAATCCTTATTATGCTTATCATTTATTGACAATTCACCCAGACGGCTTTTATGTTTTGGGTTTTGTTTTCCTTTGTACTACTGGAGCCGAGGCTTTGTATTCGGATATGGGGCATTGCGGACGAAAAAACATCAGAATCAGTTGGATTTTTGTAAAAACTACATTAGTCTTAAACTACTTTGGACAAGGTGCTTATTTAATTCACCACGAAGGTCAAACATTAGTGGGTTTAGGAGGAGAAAATGGAAATCCATTCTATTTAATAATGGCAGATTGGTTTCAACCTATTGGAATTGTAGTAGCAACTCTTGCGGCTGTAATCGCTTCACAAGCACTCATCAGCGGTTCGTTTACATTGATAAATGAAGCAATGCGATTGAATTTTTGGCCTAAAGTAAGAATAAAATATCCATCGGAATTAAAAGGACAATTGTACATTCCTTCGATAAACTGGTTGTTATTTCTTGGATGTGTTGGCGTTGTGCTACACTTTGAAAAATCAAGCAATATGGAACACGCTTATGGATTAGCTATCATATTGTGTATGATAATGACTACGATATTACTCAATTATTATATGATATTAAAAAGAGTAAAAGTGTATTTTATGGTACCAATTATCACAATATATTTAACAATAGAATTTGGTTTCCTTATTGCCAATATTACAAAATTTGCAGAAGGTGGTTATGTAACATTAATTATTGCTTTTATTCTTATTTCTATTATGACCATTTGGTATTTTGCTAAGAAAATTAACAAGAGCTATACTCAAATTGTAAAATTAAATGATTATAAAAAAGTATTAGTAGAGCTAAGTGACGATTTATCGATTCCAAAATACGCCACCCATTTAATTTATATGACAAATGCGGGCAGAATTGATGAAATTGAGGAAAAAGTAATGTACTCCATTTTACGAAAAAGACCAAAACGAGCTGACATTTATTGGTTTATTCATGTTAATATTTTGAATGTACCCTACAAAACCGAATATAAAGTTTCTGAAATTGCCAAAGACACCATATTTAGAGTTGATTTTAATTTAGGATTTAGAGAGCCTACAAAAATAAACCTGATGTTTAAAGAAGTAATCACTGATATGGTAAAAAAAGGCGAGGTTGATGTAACCAGTAGATATGAATCCTTAAATAAAAACAATATCATAGGCGATTTCAAATTTGTCTTATCCGCAAAGTATTTATCCAATGATAGTGATTTGACTTTCTTCGAAAAAATAATTATGAATTCGTACTTCTTCATTAAGAAATTAAGTTTGTCTGAAGAAAGCGCCTTTGGTTTAGACAGTAGTTCTGTAAAAGTAGAGAAATTCCCAATGGTACTTCATGCTCCAGAAAACATTGGTTTAACCAGAATTCAATAAAAAGTAATTTTATAATAATAACTAAAAAAACACTGTGTCAAAACAGTGTTTTTTTATGCAAAAATTAAAAATTAAACTTTCAATCATTTAGTAGTACCTTTGCACCTCAATTATTTAAAATGAGATTACATAGAAATTTAGTTTACACTACCATTGATGCTTTAAATGCCATCTTCAACGAAGGTGAATATGCCGATAAAGTGGTAGCAAGATCCTTAAAAAAAGACAAACGCTGGGGAAGTTCCGATAGAAAATTCGTTGCCGAAACCATCTACGAAATCGTACGTTGGAAAAGATTATATGCAGAAATTGCAGAAGTAAAAGAACCATTTGACAGAGACAACCTTTGGAGAATGTTCTCGGTTTGGGCAGTTTTAAGAGGTTATCCTATCCCCGATTGGCGTCAGTTGGAAGGAACTCCTGAAAGAAAAATAAAAGGACGTTTTGACGAACTTTCCAAAATAAGAACTCTCAAAGAATCCATTCCAGATTGGATGGACGAATTGGGTGTGAAAGAATTAGGCGAAAAAGTTTGGGCAACAGAAATTGCCGCTCAAAACCAACCTGCGAAAGTAATTCTTAGAACCAACACTTTAAAAACCACAAAAGAACAATTGAGAGCCATCCTGATGGACTTGAACATTGAAACCGACTACTTGAAAGATCAGCCAGACGCTTTAGTTCTTAAAGAAAGAGCTAATGTTTTCTTGACCGATGCTTTCAAACAAGGTTTTTTTGAAGTTCAGGACGCCAATTCACAATTAGTTGCAGCTTTCCTTGATGTAAAACCAGGAATGCGTGTGGTCGATACTTGCGCTGGTGCTGGCGGAAAAACATTGCACATCGCCGCTTTGATGGAAAACAAAGGACAATTGATTGCGATGGATTTATACGAAAGTAAATTGAAGCAATTGAAGTTAAGAGCCAAAAGAGATGGTGCTTTCAATATTGAATATCGCATTATAGACACAACAAAAGTTATCAAAAAACTTCACGAAAAAGCAGATAGAGTTTTAATTGACGCACCTTGTAGTGGTTTGGGAGTTTTGAAAAGAAATCCGGATGCCAAATGGAAATTGCAACCCGAATTCATTGATAACATTCGAAAAGTACAAGCCGAAGTATTGGAAAATTATTCTAAAATTGTAAAACCAGGTGGAAAATTAGTCTATGCTACTTGCTCCGTTTTACCTTCTGAAAATCAAGAACAGATTAAAAAATTCTTGACTACCGACATTGGAAAACAATTTGACTTTATAAAAGATCGCAAAATATTAGCTTCAGAATCAGGATTTGACGGATTTTATATGGCTTTGTTGGAGCGTAAAGAAAGTTCAGAACAAAAAGAAAAAAGAGTTCAGAAAGAAGTAGAATAAATAGATTTTAGAACTCATAAAAAACTCCGATAGATTAATCGGAGTTTTTTTATTATTGAAATTTGCTATTGAAATTGATATTGTTTAATCATTCATCGAAATCAAAAACTCTTCATTATTTTTAGTTTTCTTGAAACGATCGTTGATAAAATCCATTGCTTCCACTGGATTCATATCCGAAAGGTATTTTCTCATTATCCACATTCTTTGCAATGTTTTTGGATCTAATAACAAATCATCACGTCGTGTACTTGATGAAGTCAAATCAATCGCAGGGAAAATACGTTTGTTGGCAATTTTACGATCCAATTGCAATTCCATATTTCCAGTTCCTTTGAATTCTTCAAAGATAACTTCATCCATTTTGGAACCTGTTTCTGTCAACGCTGTGGCGATGATACTCAATGAACCACCATTTTCAACATTACGAGCTGCTCCAAAAAATCGTTTTGGTTTTTGTAAGGCATTCGCATCCACACCACCACTCAACACCTTACCCGATGCAGGTTGAACAGTATTATAAGCTCTTGCTAAACGCGTAATCGAATCCAATAAAATCACGACATCGTGACCACATTCTACTAAACGTTTTGCTTTTTCGAGAACAATATTGGCGATTTTCACGTGTTCTTGCGGTTCTCTATCGAAAGTTGAAGCAATTACTTCGCCACGAACACTTCGTATCATATCGGTAACCTCTTCTGGGCGTTCATCGATTAATAAAACAATCAAATAAGCTTCAGGATGATTGGCTGCAATGGCATTTGCAATGTCTTTTAGCAACATCGTTTTACCCGTTTTTGGTTGCGCCACAATCATTCCACGTTGTCCTTTTCCAATTGGTGAAAACAAATCGATAATTCGAGTAGAAATAGTGCTTTGTCTTTCAGCTAATTTGAATTTTTCGGATGGAAAAACAGGTGTTAAATGTTCGAAAGAAACTCGATCACGAACGACTTGTGGATCGTGTCCGTTGATTTTTAAAACGCGAACCAATGGAAAGAATTTCTCGCCTTCTTTTGGAGGACGAACCACGCCTTTTACGGTATCTCCGGTTTTAAGACCAAACAATCTAATTTGAGAAGTCGATAAATAAATATCATCGGGAGAAGCCAAATAATTATAATCCGAAGAACGCAAGAAACCGTAGCCATCAGGCATCATTTCCAGAACACCTTCGCTTTCTATAATTCCATCAAATTCAAAATCAGAATCTCTAAAGTTGTTTTTCTTATTTTTGAAATTTGGGTTTACATTACCGTTTCCATTTCCATTGCCATTCCCGTTTTGATTTGGATTGGCGTTAGGGTTTTGATTCGGATTCTGGTTTTGCTTATTTAATTGGTTTGGGTTTAATTTTTTGGCAGGAACTACAACTTCAATATTCTCGGTATTTTCAGCAGTTTCGATAGTTTCGGCATTTGAATTTACATCATTTGTTTCGGTAGATTCATTTTCTCCACTGGCTAATTTTGCATCTTCTTTTTGCTTTTGCAAAGCCATTTTCTTTTCGTAAGCTGATTTATTAAATTTAATCACCTTGCCTACTTTCTTTTCCGAAGCAACTTCAACAGGAGTTTCGTCTATTGTCTCTGGAAAACTTGGTTCTACAGCAATTTCTTCATCAGAAAAAAGAGAATTATTGGTGTTTTTTTGAATAGCCACTTTTTTGGGAGCTACAATTCTGACTCTTTTCGGTTTTTCGTCTTCAACTTTAGATTCTGAAGAAGAATCCATACTTGATGACTGAAGTTCTAAAATTTGGCTGATTAATGCCTCTTTTTTTACACCGGTAAATTTTATTGTTTTAGCCGCTTTAGCTATTTCTTGAAGCTCAGATAGCTTCATTTCTTTTAATGCAGAAATGTCAAACATAAATGTTCTGTGAGTTTAAATAATTTGGGATACTATAAAAGTGTGTAGTAAAATTTGATTTTGAATTGACCGAAGAATGAAGTACTTACGGATTTGTTATGCAATATTACGAATAAATTTTAATCTACAATAGTATTTATTAAAAAGAAAATATATTTTTGTGCAAGAAATTAAGATAATGTTACAAAGAATTCAAACCATTTATTTACTTCTGGCCTTTGTGGTAACAGGAATTTTACCGTTCTTCATTCCGTTATGGACAATGACTGATGGTAAAGTGTACTTTTTTATGCAAAATCAGGTTTATGTTGTGCTATTTGGATTAAGCACAACGCTTTCTTTGTTGAGCATTATTTCATATAAAAAAAGACAAAATCAATTTGTTATTGGCAGATTGAACATAATTTTAAATTTAATTTTATTAGGCTTGTTTGTATATCGTTCGCTAAATGTATCTGGAGAAACACTGGCTGTTTCTGAGAAAGGTATTGGGATGTTTCTACCTATTGTTGCTATCGTGTTGTTAGTCTTAGCTAACAAGGCCATCAAAAAGGACGAAGATCTTGTAAAATCTGTGGACAGATTGAGATAATCCTATAAACTTAGTTTATTAGTGCGAAGGAAACCCGAATGAAAGTTCGGGTTTTTTTGTGGGATTTTTTTAATTCAGAAATAGTTAGGATTTATTGTCATTTCGACGAAGGAGAAATCTCATAACGAACGAGCAATAAATGTGATTTCTCCTTCGTCGAAATGACAAATCAATATGATTTTTTCTTTAAAATTTCAATCAAGCTAACTGAATACTGTGACTGAAAACTGCGACTGATTTCTATTTTTTTCCTATTTCAATAATCTCCAAATCTTTTATTTTATCGCCATCAATCACGAAACGCAACATCGTTCTCACTTGGTGAAAACCACTTTTCCCAGCAGCTCCGGGATTCATATGCAAAAGATTATTTTTCTTGTCGAACATCACTTTTAGAATATGCGAATGTCCACAAATAAATAATTTGGGAGGATTTGCCGTCATTTCAGCTTTAATACTGGGATTATATTTTCCGGGATAACCGCCAATATGAGTAATCCAAACATCGACTCCTTCACACATAAAACGGTTGTGCAATGGGAATTCCATTCGGGCTTTGTTGTCATCAATATTGCCGTAAACTCCGCGCAATGGCTTGATTTTCTTAATTGTGTCCGTCACAACCAAATCGCCAATATCACCGGCGTGCCAAACTTCATCCGCTTGATTTACATATTTCAAAATCGTATCGTCAATATGACTGTGCGTATCGGAAAGTAAGAGGATTTTTTTCATTTTTGTCTTTGCGAGGAATGAGTGACATCTCATTCTCATTTTTTACGAAGCCACAAAGTTATTATTTATGATGAAAGATCAACTATTTTTAATTTCAGTTTTGGGAAAATTTTAAAGGTATAATCAACTTAAATCTTTGTAAATTTGCCCTTCAAATGTGTAATCTGATTTCATTCAGAATAATCTGAAATCTGAAATCTGAAATCTGAAATCTGAATTGAGGTATTTTATAAAACTGGCATATAACGGAACCAATTATCACGGATGGCAATCCCAACCCAATGCTTCTTCCGTGCAGGAAACATTGGGTAAAGCAGTTTCAGTTATATTGAATTCCGAGATCAATCTTATGGGAGCAGGACGCACCGATA
>JAEMQE010000239.1 GCA_022758945.1 Lentimicrobium sp.
ATAATTTTTGGTCACACTTTCTAAATAAGAAGCATACAAGGCCTTACTCGTTTCATTAGTTATGTTACTAATAGGTTCGATTTGACTATTTGTAATTACCAATTTTTCTTCGGATTGAACCAAGGATTGCAAGATTTCATACTGTGCCTTTTTGTCATTTTCTATCTGCAAAAGTGTGGTGCTAATCTTTCTGAATTTGGCTTGAGCCGTAATCTTTTCGAGGTAATTGGTTTCTCCCAATTCAAATTTTCTATTGCTGGCTTTAGAGAAATTTTGGTACAAACTATCCAAATACCGATACAATTTTTCTTGATTTTGCAAATACACAATTTGATGATAAGCATTAGAAACACTGAAAGTCAGTTTGTTTTTCTGAATTTCAAAACCAGCTTTTTCTTTCTCATATTCAGCAGCATACACGCTTTTTTGCGCACCATAAACTGTGGGGAATGCAAAACGTTGTTGGACACCCAATACCTTCAATGGTACATTATTTACAGCCAGATTATTTTGGTCATAACTGTAATACACATTGGTTTTATCAAAAGAATAGGCATTGTTGATATTGGCTTTCGATTTATCCACTTGCAACTGAGCAGCTTTGATACCTTTACTATTTTCTAATGCTTTGGCAATCAAAACATCCAATTCGTTCGTATTGGAAACTGTATTTTGAGAAAAAGCAACTGAAGTAAATAGCAATCCAAGAATAAGAAAGGTTCTATTTTTATGAATTTTGAATTTGGCTTTTTTGAATTCTTTTCCATCGAAAACTTTGTATAAAATAGGTAAAACCACCATAGTCAGAATCGTGGCAGTAAATAATCCGCCAATAACCACCGTTGCCAACGGACGCTGCACTTCTGCTCCAGCCGATGCCGAAATCGCCATTGGAAAAAATCCCAATGCCGCTGCGGCAGCTGTCAAAATTACGGGGCGTAATCTGTCTTTTGTTCCTTTCAAAATCAATTCGTCCATATCTTCCATTCCGCTGTGTTTTAATTCTTTAAAATGTTCTATAAGTACAATTCCGTTGAGTACTGCAATTCCGAAAAGTGCAATAAATCCGACACCTGCCGAAATGCTAAAGGGCAAATCACGAATCCATAAAAATAGTACTCCTCCTACTGCCGAAAGCGGAATGGCCGAATACACCATCAGGGCTTCTTTGACGCTGCTAAACGCAAAATACAGCAAAATAAAAATCAAAAACAAAGCGATGGGAACGGCAATAGCCAATCTTGCTTTGGCACTTTGAAGGTTTTCAAATTGTCCGCCATAACTCACGCTGTAACCTACGGGTAATTTGATTTTATTCTCTACGATCTTTTGTATATCAAGCACTACACTTTGCAAATCTCGGTTTCTCACGTTAATTCCCACCACAATTCTTCGATTGGTATTGTCTCTAGAAATCTTTGCTGGACCTTCGGTATATTCGATTTTAGCCAATTCACTCAACGGAATCTGTTGTCCATTGGGTACTGAAACATATAAATTTCGCAAATCTTCAATGTCTCGTCGGTTGGTTTTATCCAATCGAATGACCATATCGAAGCGTTTTTCACCTTCGAAAACATTTCCAACTGTTTTTCCGGCAAAACCAAGTGCGATAATTTCATTCAAATCGGCAATATTCAATCCATAACGTGCAATTTTGGAACGGTCATAAGTTACGGCCATTTGGGGTAAACCTTCTGTTTTTTCGATAATCACGTCTGAGGCGCCTTCAACATTTTGAATGGCTTTTTTGATTTCTTTTGCTTTTTTAGCTAGTACATTTAAATCTTCTCCAAAAATCTTTACAGCCACATCCGAGCGTGTTCCTGAAATTAATTCATTGAAACGCATTTCGATGGGTTGCGTAAATTCGATATCCATATTAGGAATTTGTTGGACAATTGCTTTTTTTATTTTATCGGCTAGTTCATCTTTGCTGGATGCCGAAACCCATTCTGATTTTGGTTTCAACTTGACGATAATGTCGCTTTCCTCCATACTCATCGGGTCGGTTGGAACTTCGGCTGCACCAATTCTGCTGATGACTTGCTCTACTTCGGGAAATTTTTTGAGGATAATTTTTTCGATTTTAGTCGTTGTAGCAATCGTCTTAGACAGCGAAGTTCCAGTTTTTAAAACCGGTTGAATCACAAAATCGCCTTCGTCTAATGTGGGTATAAACTCACCTCCCATAGTTGTAAACAGGGCGATAGCACCAAGTAACAAACCTAATGCGGCATATATAACCTTTTTGGTATTGGCCAAAGCCCAAGTGATTACTGGAATATACAAAGATTGCATCATTTGAATTAATCTATTGGATATTGATTTTGGATTTTCTTCCGTTGGTTTTAAAAATAAGGATGAAACTACGGGAACGTAAGTAAAACAAAGCAACATTGCTCCCACCAACGCAAAACTAAACGTCATTCCCATTGGTTTAAACATTTTGCCTTCGATGCCTGTTAAGGAAAGAATTGGGATAAAAACAATCAGGATAATCAATTGCCCAAAAACAGCCGAATTCATCATTTTAGACGCACTTTTATAAGTGATTTGGTCAATTTCAATTTGGCGGTCTTGAACAGACAATAGTTCTAATCCTTTGGATTTATGGGCAATTTGAAATGCGATAAACTCGACGATAATAACCGCTCCATCGATGATAATACCAAAATCGATAGCACCCAAACTCATTAGGTTGGCATCGATTCCAAAAATATTCATCAACGAAATCGCAAAAAGTAAACACAACGGAATCACCGAAGCAACCACCAATCCCGAACGCCAATTGCCTAGCAATAAAACGACAACAAAGATTACAATCAAACAGCCCAAAATCAAGTTTTCGGCAACGGTCATAGTCGTTTTTCCAACTAATTCGCTACGTTCCAGGAAGCCATTGATGTAAACGCCTTTTGGCAAACGTTTTTGAATTTCTGCAACTCGATTTTTAACATCTGTTATGACTTGTTTGGAGTTTCCTCCTTTGAGCATCATTACTTGACCCAAAACTTTTTCGCCTTCGCCATTGCCCGTTATGGCACCAAAACGATTGGCATTACCGTACCGAACTTGCGCCACGTTTTTGACATATATTGGTAAACCATTGGTATTTTTAACCACAATATTTTCGATGTCTTGAATAGATTTTACCTTTCCTTCGGCACGAATGAAATAACTTTGATTTGTTTTTTCGATATAAGCGCCACCTGCAATACTATTGTTTTTTTCTAAAGCATTGAAAACGTCTATGGTCGTAATATTCATCGCTTTTAAGCGAGAAGGAACGATGGCAATTTCGTATTGTTTGAGGTAACCTCCCCAAGTATTGATCTCGACAACGCCTTTGATTCCAGACAATTGTCTTTTGACCACCCAATCTTGAATGGTTCTCAAATCGGTAACGGAATATTGCGATTTGAATTCGGGTTTTACCTCTAAAGTATATTGGTAAATCTCGCCCAAACCTGTGGTTATGGGTCCCATTTCTGGTGTTCCAAAACCTTGCGGAATTTTATCCGAAGCAGTTTTTATTTTTTCGGCTATGAGTTGGCGAGGAAGATAGGTTCCTAAATCATCATCAAAAACGATGGTTACCACTGAAAGACCGAATTTTGAAATGGAACGAATTTCTTTCACCCCAGGCAAATTGGCCATTTCAATTTCGACAGGATAGGTAATGAATTGTTCGATATCTTGAGTAGAAAGATTGCGAGAAGTAGTAATAACCTGGACTTGATTGTTGGTCACATCAGGAACTGCACCGATTGAGATTTGAGTTATGGAAAAAATTCCAAATCCAAAAATCAAAAGGGTAAAGAGTAAAATAATGAGTTTGTTTTTTAAGCTAAAAGCGATAATTTTTTCGAGCATATATTTTCAGTTTGTTTCGAGCAAAAATACTGAAAACAAGGAAAAAAAGCCTTAAGAACTACTTAAGATATACTTATGGGAAACTTAAAAAAACGGTGGTTCCACTATTTTCTACACTTGTAATATTTATATCAATTTCAAGTAAAGTACATAGTCTTTTTACAATAGACAAACCAAGTCCGGTTCCTTTAATTCCAGAATGTTCTATGGCTTTGGAACGATAGAACTGGTTGAATATTTTTTGTAAATCCTCGGCTGGTATTCCTCTTCCCGAATCGATAATTTGACATTCAATTTTGTTGTTTTCATCGGTTATGACAATAGTCAAATTGGCATTTTCATTAGAATATTTTATAGCATTTGAAATTAAATTATTAAAAATAATGGATAATAAATAGGCATCATTTTCGATATAATAATCTTTAACAAATTCAGCAATTAGTTTGATATTTTTGCTTTGAATTGCACTAGAATAGCTTGAAATAGTATCCAAAATTATAGCATTCAAACAATTTTTTTCTATTTTTAAACTCTTGGTTTGGTTTTCAAATCGGGCTAAAAGGAGCAATTGATCGACCAAATGGTTCAAGCGATTGACTTCAGTAACACAAAAATTGATTTTATCGAGATATTCTTCTTGATTCCGGGGTTTGCGAATCAATACTTCCAGCGTACCTTTGATAACTGTTAACGGAGTTCGCAATTCGTGAGAGGCATCCGAGGTAAATTGCTTTTCTCTTTCGATAGTGTTTTCAATTCTATCCAGTAAATTATTGATGGTTTCAGAAAGTGTGTAGAGTTCGTCCCGATTTTGAGGTAAGGGAATACGTGATTTTAAATTATCTCTTGTAATTATATTTGATGTTTCGATAATGGAGTTTATAGGCCTAATGCTCCTTCCCGCTATTAATCGCGCTATTAAAAAAAGTAAAACTAAAATTAAAGGATAGGAAAAAAGTAAAATTTCAAACAAATTATGCAGCACCATTTTGGCATCTTCTAATGACATTGCCACTAATAAATAGCCTTTTTTAACCGAATTTTGATATATTGGTACTTGAATTTGACGAATGGATTTAGAAACCAATTTTGTATCAAAAAACTCATTATCACCTATATTTTGATTAAAAATCAAGGTGTATATTTTTAGATTTGGCGATTTCTCGGCTAGATTTCCTTTGCTATCATAAAATTGTACAAATACGGGATTGACTGCAACAGAATTGTGTTCCCGTTCCCTCCATTCGTCATTGTGAATCAGGCCGATGTGATTTCCTTTAATTTCAACCTCGGTTAAATGCTTGTTTACTTCAATCTTGATGTCATCATTGATATGACTGTAAACACTGATTTTTACAATAGAATATATAGAAAAAAACACCACAAAAATCAACAATCCTGTCGTGATAATATAATAAAATGCTAATCTGTTTTTAAATGAAAATGGTTGCATATTTGTTAATCGTTGGCTATATAGCCAACACCTCGAATGGTTTTTATATAATCTTCTTCAATTTTTAAATTGAGTTTCTTTCGAATTCCATTGATAAAAACATCGATAACGCCTGTGTCATAATCGAAATGAATATCCCAAACATCTTCAATAATTTGAGTTCGGGTACAAACTTTTCCTTTGTTTCTAACTAAATAACAAAGTAATTCGAATTCGCGTTGGGTCAAGTTCGCTTCAATACCATCGGCCGTGACTAAATGCTTGGCGAGATTAATTTCTATTGCGCCTAATTTTAATATTTCAGGCTCGGTTTGATTTCTAAAATGAATTTTTATCCGTTCTACTAATTCATCAAAACTAAAAGGTTTTTTTATATAATCATTAGCACCTGCCTTGAGTCCATCGATGGTTTCTTGAACGGTATCTCTAGCTGTCAAAAAAATAATTGGAGTGATTTTATCTTTAGTTCTTATATATTTACAAACATCTAAACCATTCATTTTTGGCAACATCCAATCCAAAAGAATTAAGTCAAAATTTTCTTTTTGGGCTAACTCTAAACCCATTAAACCATCATAAGCTGTGGCAATTTCATAGCCTTCTTCTTCCAAACCTTGTTGAAGAAATTGAACAATTCCGGCCTCATCTTCTACTATTAATATTCTCATTATTGTAAGGCAAATTTAAATCCAACGGTTACTATATTAGAATCCAAACCATCACTTCTCGCATAATGATTGTATCTGAAATCAATGTTTTTCAGTCCAAATTTCCAAATTTTGGCACTTGTAAAAATATCAGTATAATTCACGCCAAATCCATATTGATTAGCATTAAACGTCGATAAATCATAATCGGAAGTGTAATATTCTTCTATGGAAAAATGCTTTTCATAAGGTGCAAAATACTTGGATTGCTGCTGGGTGTAATACCTATACATCGGAAAAACAGTGAACTTATCCGTGATTTTATAAGGTAATTCAATGCTTGCTGTGTGCGCCGTGATTCCCCAATTGTCCCAATAATAGCGATAATATGTTCTCAAAGCCATCTTTTCGTTGACGTAATAATTCCAACGTAAACCAATTGGCACTTTGAAACGAGAATTTGGCAATCTTTCGATGTCATCAGCAAGTTGATAAACACCTTTGTTTGCATCAGTAGTATAAACAGGTATGTATTGCGGGTCACCAACATAAAAATTTACTTTATCGGCAAAATACATCCTTTGATAAGGCGTTGAAAGTTTTCCTTCTTGCTGCAAAAGATCAAAAAAGAGAGAGAATTGTGATTTTTTTGTCAGCACTTGCGAAAAACTAAATGAAGCCGAATACGAATTTCTATTGGTTGATGTCCAAGGAGTAAATTGGTTGGTATAAGCAGTTGAATGATTCCCGTTTTGGTCATAAACGTAAGGACTCATACTGGAATAACTTCTAAACTCTATTGGATAAATAGGTCTCCATTGATCTATATAAGCATTGGCTTTCAAGGAAACTTCCGAATTTTTATTGTTGAAAAGTTTCGTGATTCCTCCACCAAAACCAACAGAAGTATAATCGAATTCATTCGAAAAAGAGACATCTGTGTTCCAAATAAAATTTCTATTATCACTACTATGACTATAATTTGCAACCATTGAAACCAATGCATCCGTTTCTGAAGCTCCTGAAGATGCTTGCCAAGGTG
>JAEMQE010000092.1 GCA_022758945.1 Lentimicrobium sp.
TGAATTTCTTATTGCTTTTTATTGCTTGTGTGCTTTAGTTTATTGAAGTTATTGCATTTTGTTTCGCCGCCTGAAGAAAGAAATCAAACTATATATAGAAAACAGATTATCTTGCCTGGAGATGAAAGAGGGATGGGAAATTGATTGGGAATTTAAACGGAGGAATGAAGAAAGGTGATAGAAGAATAAAAGTAAGATATAAATGATGCTATTAACTGGTTGGGCGTCATGCTAAAAAACCAAACATGAAACTGAAACTGATTAACGAAATGGCTGAAAAAGAACGAATAAAACTGACTGGCATGCAGACAGTTGGACACTTTTATATCGTACTCTTTCTTTTGCTTGTTTGCTGTTTGACAGCTTACAGTTTATTCGAAATTTATGTTACTAAAACATATACTGGAGTTCAAACTTCAAACGAATTAATACGGACAAGTTTACCTTTTTTTATTGCAGCAATAATTTTCTACTTCATACAACGAGCAAGACTTAATTTTTACGAATTGACAATAAAACACTCTGAGGAAGAATTTGAAGAAGCATTGAGAAGAACAGCTGCAGAACTTGAATGGAAAATTGAGGTTCATCAAAAGAGATATATCAGAGCAATTAGAAATTCAAACTGGACTGGAAGTTGGGGTGAAATGATTACGATAATAATAGACGGAGACAGAATTTTATTAAACAGTATCTGTGACCCAGACAACATTGCTTCAGTTGCTTCATATGGCTGGAACAAGAAAAACTTAAAGACTTTTGCAGCAAATCTTAAAGATACGGTAAATCATATCCCCATTAAACAACCCAACACCCCGTTAATTCCAGAAAATGAGTGGACTTTAAAGAATACTGTTTTCAGAATTATTACTTATCTTTTGTGTATATTTCTCATTGGATTAGGATTTTATGCGATTTTTTGCCCAGTAGATTATAAGAGTCCAGGTATAGGAATTGGAGTTATCATTTTTCCATCAATGTACCTTTACACTGACTTAAAAATAATTACGACAAGAAAAAAAAGCACGAACGCATAATAAACGCTATAGCAAATGCGGGTTTGCGTGTTCGTTGAAACATTTGAAATCTTTATATACATTTGTGCTGGCAGACAGTTGAGCAACAATTTAATCCCGCACTTGCTATAGCGTTGGTCGTTATAGAGCATTTTGTCAGATTTTATACCTTTTATTTGAATCAGAGCAGATTTCAAAAATTTGTGAGCAATCACGACTAACTGAGTAAGATACTATACCCCAAAATAATCATTATCCATATTATTAAGTTCTTACATTACAAACGTCGAAACTCCCAGGCCGTATTCAATCATATAGCTTGCAAATTGTTCACCATCCATAAGTATAACTTTTTTCGAAATTTACCTGTTTTAAAGCAACTTTGTCGGCAGGATGATAAAATCCAACAATTGAATTTAATCCAAATGCTTATTTATATTATTAACTGCCAATGATATATAATTAGGATTTGTAAATAGTGTTTTCTTTCGGTCACTCCATTCTTCAAGATGTCTCGTTATATCTTCAACTGAATTCACATTGTTTTCCTTCATAATAAAATCGATGCTCGATAGCAATTCCAGAGCGAAAGCCGAGTAAAATCCTGACAGGAATGCTTTGGTTTTAGAAACAATCTCTTTGCTTTGGGCATTATCCGGATTATCCAGGTATGCAGTTACCTCCTTTTCAGCATCAAACATTAAGCCCAGTTCTTCAAAAGGTTTCTTGTCCTTAGCACTATAACCGCTTATATAGCTTCCATTCATATAATACAAAACATGCTTTACCTTTCCGGAGTAAGGGCCATAAAAATTAGGCTGGAATTCCAGTTTGAAATAATCCTTTGCCCCAAAACGCTGTAAAAAATAAGCTACTTTTTCGGCAGCAAATTCCGAAACAAATTCCCCGCTTCGCACCAATTCGAAAAGCACTGATAACAACATTGCCCGGGCAGGAGTTAATTTCACCCGTTCTTTTTTAAGCGCTTCCTTTATCAGCACATTAGGAAGGTAAATCTGTATATCACATTCCAAATCCGACAAGTATTTCTCAATCAAAGCTTTTACCTTGTTCCACTCCAAGCCTCCGTTGCCGGTTCCTAATAGCGGAATTGCAATAGATTTTACCGAATTATCCTGAATATACTTTGATAGCTCAATTAAACCACTTTCGATGTAACTATATTCCGAAGGTTTACGCCAATCCGTTTTAGTGGGAAAATTTATTATCTTTTTCTTGCCTCCTAACATTGAAATGTCTTCCGATATAAATAAGCTGCCTGCTTTAACCTGCTTCTCCTTACAAGCCTGCGCATAGCTTTTGTAATTAGCGGGAAAGTGGTTTTTAAACTGTAATGCAATACCCTTACCCATAATACCAACCGTATTAACAGTGTTAACAAGGGCTTCAGCCTTGCTTTCCAATAAATCTCCTTCTATGTATTGTATCATTGAACTTTTTATGAGTCAGTCTGCATAAATTAGACTTACTTATATCCGGCAGGGGAATTTCTCTTCAAAAATAACTAATACTTTTCAATTTCTGTTTTTACGGAAAACTTAACTGAGCCAGAAGGTTTTGAGATTGAACAAACCCGCATTGCATTATGCGGCAGAAGATAAACTTATGCAAACACTGCGTGCCGGCTTGTGTGGCTTGCAAGCGAGTATGACTGCGAAGTGCTAGCATTATCAATTTGAGCTGTTCGTAAAGTCAAATATTAGATGCTTTAATGTGCCTATTCCCGTATGATAAGATTCGTAATAGGTCTTTATTTGTTTGTTCGATTTTAAAATCAATATCTCTGTATTTCTTTCGTCTTTCTCTAATAAGGAATTAATACCAATTATTGTTTCGCTTGTTTTACCTTCAAGAAGATAACCAATCAAACTACCATTTACATATTTTTTAGAAATGAAATTGTTAATACCTGTATTAATGTACCTGCGACTTAATGCTGAATTGTTTTGTTTAAGATTCTTAGCTTCAAAAAAATACTCAAATTCAATGCTTGATATAAACGATGTAAGTTTAAAATCAATTCTTGGAAATTTATCGGAAAAACCTTTAACTTTCGGAATATCTTTTGGTAAATGTGCTTCAACCTGAGTAATGAACTTCCATTTTCGTCTTAATGGATTTTCTTTAATATGCCTGTGTAATTCGGAAGAAATATCGTTTTCGTTCCAATCAAATTGTATTACTTGTTCTGTCAATGAAGTTTGATATGCTTCAATAAGTAATTGAAAACACCTTTGCTCAAAGACTTTTACATAAACTGCACTAAGCTTCATCGTGAATCCCATTAAGCATTTCAAGTATTAACTCAGAAGCATCTTCTAAAGCCATTGATTGCGACCAAAACCTGCGTTGATTCGGACGAATAATATAAATATCATCTCCTAATGAATAATTCAGCTTTTTCCTAAAATAAATATTTTGAGCTTTTTTCTCCCATAAACGTTGATCTATTTTTTTTAGTTCTTCATCAATTATTTCATGGGAGAAATTAATTTCTCTTTTAACCTTCTCGTGAGTCAGTTTAACCATCATCAAAGGCGAATTCCGATTGATGTTTTTAAAAATTGTAGCATTTACAAATAAATCCTGACCATCAAGAAAACCGTTAAGTTCCTCACTAATTATTTTTCCATATGCAATTGGTTGTTCTGGTAGCGCAGGATATAATGCTAATGATTTCTCCTGTTTATGAAATAAATCTATAGCGTAACTTATGTTTTCACTAACCAAAGCCTTTTCGCTATCATTCAAATCCAGACTTTCATAAATTACGCTATCTACATTGTCTTTTATATATTCTTCAAGTGCTTTTTGTTCTAAAGGGTTGTTTAAAAAACTTTTCGATTTTAACGTTTCTATGATATATCTTGATGCGTCTGCCAATGATTTTGATTGCTCTTTATTGAGAGATATTGGAATAGAAAGATATTCATTCTTCATTATTTGCTCTCTTTCAATTCCGTATGACGAAATTGTCATAAAAAGAAAATAAGTACTTAAATTTGAATTAAAATAACTTATTAACAAATACAGCTCTTCAATATTTTCTTCGTTGGCGTAAAAACCATAAACACCATCTCTAAACGAACACTGATTTTCAACAAAAGAAGCACAAATACTATTTTGTTCTAGACCTTTTTTAATAACAATATGTGGTTTAGTAAATGCTTCAACATCTCCTAGTCTTCTAAAAGCTGTTAGCTTCTCTAGTTCATTAATATCACTAAGTCTATAGTAATCCTTATAGAATTTCTTTGCTTTAGGGCTTTTGATAGACACTTTCACATCTTTCAACAGCATTTCCGGAGTAAAATATCTTGTTATAAGATCCGCATCTAGATATTTTAGTTTAGTTAAGGTTTCACTAAATTTTGGCTTGTCTTTCTTTTGGGTGAGTAGTTGAAAGCCAACCCCTGATTGTATATTGTTTCTTTTAGCAAATTTCCTTATTGAATTAAATTTAGAACTATCAAGCCTTTTTATCAGCTCCCAATCCTTCATTCCTCCCCACATCGCAATCTTCCAAATTTTGGTGTCAGGCTTCTGACATTCTACTCTTGGCAGAAATTTTAAATCTGTAAAGTCAATACTCAACCCTTCAATTACATTGGTTTTGATAAATGTTTTTGGAGCGTAATAAGCAATTTTATCAGCAGGTTTATCGGGCTGTTCTTTCTTATAAAACACAATACTTATTGGACCAGTAGCATCGCCAAACAATTGTCCTCCAAAATTCTTCTTTGCATTTCGAAGAATAGAAAAATTAAACACCTTCTCTACATAGCACTTATTGAACAACCATTCCCTGAAATTCTGATAAGTTCCTCCATTGTTGGTTAGAACTTTGGTGTTGAATATCAAAGCTATTTCGCCATTCGGGGCAAACTTCGTTGCTTTGTGCAGAAACGGTAAAACCATTTCTTTGGCAAAACCGTATTTGTCACAATAATTACGGACAGATTCTAATAATTCTGTAGTTCCAAATGGCGGATTTCCAATTACTAAATCGAACTCAATTTTTTCTATTTCTTTATTTTCTAAAATAGTGTCTCTGCAAAAAAGATTTTTCCCCTGTTCCTTTAGTGATTTATCATCGGGATTATTAATAAGATTGGGCAAACGATGTTTTTTCTGCTGCCATAAGGTTTTAGGGTCTAATTGATCAACCAGTGCCAAATACAAACTAAATGCTGCAACCTTAATGGCTTGTGGGTGTATTTCGATTCCAAAAATATTGTCAATTAATAATTTTTGTAACGTATCAAAATCAGTTAGTTTTTCAGTGTGTTGATTTTCATAGCGTTTTACTAATCTTTTGAAACTTTCTACCAGAAAAATCCCTGAACCGCAACTTGGATCCAAAATCTTGATATTGTATTCAGTTGCAGTTTTATTTATCGGAAGTTTCTGATTCAGGATAAACTCAACCAAAGCCGGGGGAGTGTAATACGTCCCTGTTTTTTTCTTTATTTCAGGGTCCGTCTTGAATAAGAAGTTTTCGTAAATCTCACTTAATAACTCTATTTGAATGATTTCGAAATTAAATAGTCTCCAATCTGGATAAAGCTCCATTTGAGATGTGTTTTCAATTCCACTGATGAAGCACTTTTTTATAAGCTGAAGCTGGTCAGCTTCTATTTTTTCTTCTTCATCCAAACAAAAAACATTGCCATTGAAATAGTCTTCCAATTTTCTATATAACTCATAAGTAGCAGAAACATCATCTAAAACATCAAAATATGATGTTGCTCCAGTCATTATTTGGGAGTATAATTTTTTGTCCGTAGCTCCTCTATCTTCAAGGTACAATAAGAATAAAGAACGAAGAATGATTTTATGTATAAAATTAATTTCGAGTCCTTGATTCGCAAGTTGTTTGGCTGTATTAACTAAACTTTCTACCAAGTATTTATCTACTCTGCGTTGCAGGTTTATTTTATCTCTAATAAATTTAGCATCATTCAGCGTCCATATAATTCCCGAATCAATCGAGATTCTCGAAAACAGCTTGTTAAGTTCTTCAAGTTGTTCTTTATCAGAATACAGGTATGTTTTTATTTCTAAATTTTGAAGTTCTTTTAGAACCTTAAAATTCTCTTTTGTCTTAATGATTGGCTTTTCTGAACAATTATAAATGCGTATCTCAGTGTCTGAATAAACATACAAAAACAATACTTTTTTAAAATTCCAGACTTTTTTATGTATATCTGCGATTTCCATTGAAGTCTCTTCATCAAAAGTTGTAACTTTTTTTAGAAACACGGCAGGAAAGCTATTCTCGTTTTCGTCAGAGTTGAAATAAACGGAATCTACATTAAAATTCTTTTCTTTTAACTCGTACAAGACAATAGACTCACTTTCCAAGAGTTGCTCATTCTTGGAATTTACGGATTTAGCTCTATCTAAGCCAATTAATTCAATTACTTCTTGTCCTGTCATATGATTATAAACTAATCAAAAGAATCTTCTCAAGATACAACAATTTAATGCACAAAGGTAATTTTTTTTCAAAATTTTAAATATTTCAGAGTCTGGAATATGATTTCTTTACCAATCTGTCTATTCTAAAATTAGTTTTATTGATGTAATTTTAAATCAAGAAAGTTTATTTCTCCCCCTCAATCACCCTCCGCTCCTCCTCCGTTATCCCATAAAGCCCATACACAAGTTCATCAACCTGCTGCTCCAATGCAGTAGTATCCTGGCCTTGCTTTTTGGCTTCAAGGATTTGATCAACTAATTGGATAAAGGGTTGTTGGTCGCTTTCGGAAATGTTTTTAATCGGTATCTTTTCGACATACTGTACTTTGTATTCTAAATAACCACCTCTACGGCTTATACTCCATATTTTCATT
>JAEMQE010000172.1 GCA_022758945.1 Lentimicrobium sp.
CGGGAAGTGCAAATGATTTGGGCAATATCATTTTGAGTAAGATAATTTTCAATCACAACTTTATTTCCGGTTCTTTTTCCTTCTTTTTCAGCCCAATCTTTAAGGAATTGATACAATCTAGTTTTAGCATCTTTAGAAATCAGGTTTGAATAACTATTGCGAATGCGTTTCATTTTCAATCCTACAAACTTGGTGTAAGACAATGCCAGACTTGGGTTTCTTAACAATAGATCTTCAAAATCAGACATCAAGAAACTGCAAATTGCCACATCATCAGTTAAAACTTTAGCATATTCATTAGAGTTTTTATCATTTTCCAATGTCAATTCTCCAAACAAATCCCCTTTTTGAATAATGTCTTTTATGGTTTCGTTACCCTCTTCATCAATAGAAACGATTTTGATATTTCCTTTTTTGAGCAGAAAAATTCTTGGCACATCAGAAGACGAAAAATAAATTATTTCCCCCTTTTTTGCTTTCTTAAAACCAATAATGATACATAATTGCTTGATTTGAGACATACTCAATGTTCGAAACAACTTGTGATCGCGCAAATACCAATATTTTAAATCTTCATACATAAGATAAAATCTGTTGTTGTAAATGTATGCAAAATTTTAAATCAAAAAACCCTTTCAGAATTCAAAATATCTGAAAGGGTTTTGCTAAAATATTTTTCTAAAGCTATCCAGCAATAATACTTCTGGAAATCACGATTTTTTGAATTTCGGAAGTGCCTTCGTAGATTTGAGTAATCTTGGCGTCACGCATCATTCGCTCGACGTGATATTCTCTCACATAACCGTTTCCGCCGTGAATTTGAACCGCTTCGACAGCCGTATCCATAGCAGTTTGTGAGGCAAAAAGTTTTGCCATCGCACCGCTAATATCGTAATTTTTATGATTGTCTTTGTCCCAAGCCGCCTTCATACAAAGATGACGAGCTGCTTCAATATTCACTGCCATATCAGCCAATTTAAAAGCAATTGCCTGATGATTGCAAATTTCTGTGCCAAAAGCTTTGCGCTCTTTCGAATATTTCAATGCTAATTCATAAGCTCCGGAAGCAATTCCCAATGCTTGAGAAGCAATTCCGATTCTTCCTCCAGCCAAAGTTTTCATCGCAAATTTAAATCCGAAACCATCTTCCCCTATTCTATTTTCTTTTGGAACTTTCACATCATTGAACATTAACGAATGTGTATCAGAACCACGGATTCCCATTTTATGCTCTTTTGGACCAACTGAAAAACCAGCCATATCCTTGGTCATAATCAACGCATTAATTCCCTTGTGCTTTTTATCAGCATCGGTTTGTGCAATGACAATATAAAATGAAGCCGTATTTCCGTTGGTTATCCAGTTTTTCGTTCCATTTACCAGATAATGGTCGCCCATATCAATTGCTGTTGTTTTTTGCGAAGTCGCGTCACTTCCTGCTTCGGGTTCGCTCAAACAAAAAGCACCGTGAATTTGACCCGAAGCCAAAAGTGGTAACCATTGTTGTTTTTGTTCTTCGGTTCCAAAAGCCTGCAAACCCCAGCAAACAAGGGAATTATTCACGGACATCACCACCGAAGCCGAAGCGTCAACTTTCGAAATTTCTTCCATTGCAAGAACATAAGAAATCGTATCGAGTCCGCTTCCTCCGTATTTTGGATCTACCATCATTCCCATAAATCCCAGTTCACCCATTTTTTTTATTTGATCAGCAGGAAAAATTTGCTTTTCATCTCTCTCAATTACACCAGGCAAAAGTTCGTTCTGTGCAAAATCTCTGGCAGCTTGTTGCACCATTAATTGTTCTTCGGTTAGATTAAAATCCATAGTAATATAAAATAAATATTGTTTTTTGTTATAAAAATATATTCAAAGGTACTTTTTTATAATCAAATTTTCAATTTTGATTCATAAATTTGGCTAATGAAAAAAGAGTACTACAACGTTATCGGAGTTATGTCGGGAACCTCGCTTGATGGCGTCGATTTAGCTCATATTGAATTTCGTTTAAATAACGACAAATGGGCTTTTGAAATCCTTGAAAGTGAAACCATTGGCTACAATAAAAATTGGATTAATCATCTAAAATTAGCTGTAGATTATTCTGAAATTGAACTGGAAAAACTAAACACAGCATACACAAAACTTCTCGCAACCATCATCTCCACTTTTATCGAAAAGCATAAAATTGAAAAACTTGATGCGGTTTGCTCTCACGGACATACTATTTTGCATCAACCAGAAAAAGGTTTGACGCTCCAAATTGGAAATTTACCAGAAATTTCAAGTTTAATTAAACAAACCGTGGTTTGTGATTTCAGGGTTCAGGATGTAAAATTGGGTGGACAAGGTGCGCCTTTGGTTCCTATTGGCGATCGAATTTTATTTTCAGAATATGAGTATTGTATGAATCTGGGCGGTTTTTCGAATGTGTCTTTTGAACAAAATAGCGAAAGAATTGCCTTTGATATATCGCCAGTAAATACGGTTTTGAATTATTATGCCAATCAATTGGGATTGAATTATGACGACAAAGGCAAAATTTTCAGAACTGGAAAAGTCAACGAAAATTTGTTGAGCGAATTAAATGCTTTGGATTTTTATCAACAAAAATTTCCGAAATCATTGGGTTTTGAGTTTGTAAAAGAAATTATTTTGCCAATGATTGAAAGTTATAAAATCCCCATTGAAGATAAATTACGGACTTTCACAGAGCACGTTGCTTTGCAAACAGCCTTGGCTTTGCCCAACAAAAAAGGCAAAATATTAATTACTGGTGGTGGTGCTTACAATGAATTTATAATTGAACGCATTCAAAATTATTTGCCCAAAATGGAAATTATAATTCCGTCCGCTAAAATATTGGAATTCAAGGAAGCACTCATTTTTGCTTTGCTTGGCGTTTTAAAATTATGCGGCGAAACCAATGTTTTGAGCAGCGTGACTGGAGCAAAAAGGAATCATAGTTCTGGGGAAATTTATAAACCATAGAATATGGCAAACCCACCTGTTACTTTTTTTGCCACGAATTACAAGAATTAACACTAATTTTAGTGATTCTAAAAATAAAATTAGTCGAATTTTATCTGCCTTTGGCAGATTCGTGGAATATATATGACAACCGAATTCGTGTTAATTCGTGTAATTCGTGGCTGATTTTAATTTTGAAACTGGTGCGTTTGCCCTGACCAAAAAATCTATTGTTTCTTAGTTCTAATAATTTTTAGTAATTTTCAACGTTTTACTAAAGTATTCTAAATTTAAATTTTAAATGAGTTCATCCATTTCAACTGACCAAAAGAAATCAATTGCAATATCCGTCTTTTTATATGGAACAATGTTGGTGATTTTATTCTTTATTCGCTTTTGGCCACCCTCAAATTTAGAAGAATTAATTGGTGCTGGTGGCGGCGGCGGCGGTGTTACCGTAAATTTTGGCGACAGTGATTTAGGTTCAGGAGCCAATTATAAAAGTGAGGTTTTAAATGTTAAAAATCAAACCAAACAAACACCTACAAAAGCGATTCCAGACGAAGCTATTTTAACACAGGAAAATTCTACAGAAGAAACCGCAGTCATTCCACAAAAAGAAAAACCATTAAAACCAACACCCGTTTTAAAAGAAGAACCAAAACCTGTTGTTGTAAAACCAAGGGTTTCCAACAATACCAATGATGCTTTGTCGAGCATTATGAAAGGTTCCAATAAAGGCGGAGATGGCGATGACAAAACCGCAGGAAACAAAGGAAAAGCGAACGGAAGTTTAAGCTCGAACGGTTATTATGGAACCGGAGGTTCTGGAGGCGGAACTGGGGGAGGAAATGGAACTGGGAATGGAATTGGTACAGGAAGCGGTTATGGTGCTGGTAGTGGCGGCGGTTCTGGTGGTGGAACGGGTTACTCGTTAGGAAACCGAAAAGCAATTTTAAAACCTGCTCCAAAATATACCTGTAATGAAGCTGGAAAAGTTGTTGTAGAAGTTTCTGTAGATAGAAATGGAAAAACCATTGATGCCATTGCCGGAATAAAAGGAACTACCAATACTGCAAAATGTTTACTAGATCAAGCCCAGATTGCAGCAATGAATACTCGATGGGATGCCAGTAGCGATGCACCGGAAAAACAAGTTGGGAAGATTGTTTATAATTTCAATTTGAATTAGAAAATGGGCCACAGATAAAACTGTTTTGAGCGGATTATCACAGATTTAAATACAAAACAAAATGCCTCGATAATTCGAGGCATTTTGTTTTGTATTTTGTCATTTCGACCAAAGGGAGAAATCACATTTGTTGCTCTCTTTATGTGATTGCTTCGTTCCTCGCAATGACCTTACTTCGGACTCGTGGCAATCACAAACTTCAGATTGTTTCTAACGCCAATTTGCAAAACATCTACTAAATCCTGAACTTGAAGATTGAATGGAATCCTTACAATTACTGTTTGATCTTTTTCGGCATTCATTTTTGACATCAAAGTGGTTTCTAATTCTTCGAAGGCAACGGGTTGTTTATCGATATAGAATTTCTTGTCTTCGGTAACGGATAAACTAATGAATTGTTTGTTGGTTTTCTCGTTGGATTTGGCTTTTGGCAAGGTCATTTTGATCACATTCGGATTGGCCAAAGTGGATATTATCAGGAAAAACAACAACAAGAAAAACATAATATCACTCAATGAAGACGTAGCGACTTCGGCGTGGAATCTTCTTTTTCGTTTTATTGACATCGTCTATGATTTTTGAATAATATTTACAAATTCCAGTATTTGCTTTTGGATTTTTAAAGCAAAATTATCAACCTTTCCGTTCAATAAATGATACCCGCTATAAGCAATAATACCTACCAATAATCCGGCACCACTACTTATCATTTTTTCGTATAGTCCTCCTGAAATATTACCAATGCTGATATTCTCCGTAACCGAAATACTGTAAAATATTTTGATAACTCCCGAAATAGTTCCAATAAACCCGAATGTTGGCGCAATTCCTGCAACAAGTCCAAGTTGTCCTAAATGCTTTTCCATTTCGCCAATTTCAATATCGGCAGCGCGATCCATATTCGATTCAATTTCTGCAATAGGTCTGCCAATCAATAGAATTCCTTCTTTTATAACATTTCCTGATGAAGTATTGTTTCTTTCCGCAATGGACAAAGCTCGATCCAGTTTGCCAGAATTAAGATTATCTCTCACATCTCGCATCATAAGAGGGTCAATTTTTGAGGCTTTATGAATGTACAAATAGCGTTCGATAATCAAGTAAAAAGTATAAAATAACAATATTGAAATTGGAATCAAGAAAAAACCTCCTTTTAAAATAAATTCTAAAACTGATATTTCATTTCCTGGAGCAATTTTCTCTATGACCACGTTTGATGCGGCATTTGCAATGGTGTCGGCTTGTAATTGTATTAAACTAAACATATATTATTATTTTACTCATTGTTTCTAAAAATTATTTCAAATTTGCACTAAAGATACTTTTCGATCTACTATTAAACTAAAAAAATCGAAAAATATTTTAAATACTCCTTATTTTATTAGAAAAATGAACTATCAAGAAACCATAAACTGGATGTTTAATCAACTCCCGATGTACCAACTTCAGGGCGCTTCGGCATATAAAAAGGATTTGACCAATGTTCATTTGCTTGTAAATCATCTTGACAATCCACAGAAAAATCTCAAATGTATTCACGTTGCAGGAACCAATGGCAAAGGTTCCACTTCGCATATGCTGGCATCAATACTTGAGGAAGCTGGATATAAAGTAGGCTTATATACTTCGCCGCATTTAAAAGATTACAGAGAGCGCATTAAAATTAATGGAATAGAAATTTCAGAAGATTTTGTTTGTGATTTTATCAATAAAAACAAATTTTTTTTTGAAGCCAATGACATGAGTTTCTTTGAAATGACGGTAGGTTTGGCTTTCGAATATTTTGCCAAAGAAAAAGTGGACATTGCTATTATCGAAGTGGGAATGGGCGGAAGATTAGACGCCACCAACATTATTACACCATTGATTTCTGTAATTACAAATATTGGATTGGATCATACGCAATTTCTGGGAAATACGCTCGAAGCTATCGCTTATGAAAAAGCAGGAATCATAAAACTAAGGATTCCAGTTGTTATTGGAGAATATACTCCAGAAACAAAACCTGTTTTCTTGGCAAAAGCCGCAGCAAATAATTCTGAAATTTATTTTGCTTCTGATTTAATTTCAGTCAATTATGACTCTGATTTAATTGGAGATTATCAAGTTCACAACAAGAAAACGGTGATTCAAACCCTCGCGATATTGAACTCCCAGAAAGAGTTTACTATTTATGAAACAGATATTAAATCAGGTTTGTTGAATGTCGCTAAAAACACAGGACTAAAAGGAAGATGGCAACAACTGGGCGAATTTCCGAAAATCATTTGTGATACTGCGCACAACAAAAATGGTTTGGAAATTGTAATGAAGCAAATCCAAAAAGAAAAATTTGACACTTTACACATTATTTTGGGTGTGGTAAACGACAAAGATTTGGATGAAATCTTGCCCCTATTCCCTACTAATGCAATTTATTATTTCTGCAAACCCAATATTCCTCGTGGTTTAGAAACTTCTATTTTACAAGAAAAGGCACTAAAATACCATCTTTTAGGAAACATATATGATTCTGTAACAGAAGCTTACATTCATTCTAAGAATAATGCCACAAATAATGATTTCATTTTTATTGGCGGAAGTACATTTGTGGTGGCGGAATTGCCTTTAAATAAAGGGATTTAACTTCAAAGCAAAATTTTTTGTTAAAATTATTTTAATTTATTCTAAATAAATAATTAATAATTTATTAGATT
>JAEMQE010000156.1 GCA_022758945.1 Lentimicrobium sp.
AGGTACAAATTTTATAATAGGACAAAGAAATAAAATCAAACTTTTTGAATTAGATGGAAAAATAATCAATATCAAATCCTTCAAAATCCCAAATTTTATTAATAAAGTTGTCTATAAATATTTTAGAAAATCAAAGGCCAAACGCTCTTTCGAATTTGCAACAAAGTTATTAGAAAAAGGAATTGGAACGCCTCAGCCTATTGCTTATTTTGAGAATTATGACATAATTGGACTCAAAGACAGTTATTATGTTAGTGAACACCTTCAATGTGATTTGACTTTTAGGGAATTAGTTGAAATCCCTGAGTATCCAGACCATTCCACTATTTTAAGGCAATTTACTCGGTTTTCATTCCATTTACACGAAAATGGAATTGAGTTTTTAGACCATTCACCAGGCAATACTCTGATCAAAAAAAATGCGGGAGGCAAATACGATTTTTTCCTAGTTGATTTAAATAGGATGGAATTTCACAAAACAATGCCTTTTGAACTTCGAATGAAAAACTTATGTCGATTAACTCCTGTAAAAGAAATGGTTGCAGTAATGAGTAATGAATACAGTAAATTATCAGGTGAATCAGAACAGCTTATTTTTGAAACCCTTTGGAAAATGACATCCGATTTTCAGGAGAAATATCATAGAAAAAAGAGATTAAAAAAAAGGCTTAAATTCTGGAAATGATTTTAATATTGTTATCCATAAGGTAGGTTTCCAATTTATTTAACAGTTCATTTAAGGGATATTCATCATAATATTTCAGTGTATTTTCACGAATAAATTGATAGCTATTTTGGTGGTAAATATCAGGTTTTAAATCTTTTAAATGAATTGAAGCGTGTTTCTTTTCATCTTCAAACAGTTGCCAAGTTTCCTTGTCGATTGAAGGTGAAAAAAGTGAAAAAGTTGGTATCTCAAGTGCTTTTGCCATATTTACTGCACCTCCTTCGTTTCCAATTAATACATCGCACAATGATAAAAGCGCCAAGAATTTACGCAAACTTTCACAATATAAATCAAAGTAAATGTTCTTTCTAGTTTTTTCTGCACAAAAATTGTAAACTGCTAATGCTTCATTTTTTTGATTGGGAATATAATTAAAAATGATATTGGCATCAGTTTTTGCCACTACAAAATCAATTATTTTCGCCATTTTGTCTAAAGGGTAGGTTTTAAATTCTTCGCTTCCCAAAATGTTGATCATTATTAAAGGTCTATTTCCATTTACAATTCCGTAACTTTTTAATGTTTTTTCTGCTTCTTTTTTTTCTGCTTCTGTCAAAAAAAGTTTTGGTTTTATATCAGTAATTTTTTCTTTAATTAAAGGTTTTAATAATAAAAGTCGATTGTCTATTGCAAAACCATACTCAGGTGATTTTTTTCCATCAAATCGCATTAAATTATGGTTATAAAAAAGGAAGGAATACCATTTATAATAGGATATTTTAAATTTTGCACCAGAAAAAAGGGTAATTAAATTACTTTCTAATTTGTTATAAATGTCAATCACTACATTATATTTTTTTTGTCTTATTTTAAAAATAAATTGGAACAATGAGGGATAGGATTTTCGAACCTTATTAGATAATTCAATTATGTTATCAATGTTAGGATTTTCTTTTAAAACATCGACACAATTAGGGTAGCACATAAAATCTATTATAGAATCGGGATATTTTTTCTTAAGATTATTGCACAATATAGAACTTGTAAGCACATCTCCAATTCTTTTTTGCTGAATGATAAGTATTTTCATTTTTGTTTTTATTAGAATTGTTTAAAAAACAACTTCTCTTAATTATTTCATTTTTTTATATTTTAACCAAAGTGTAAGGTAGCATTTTAAAACGGCAAAAGAATGTAAATAGGCTAGAATATAACCTTCTTTCCCATCAAGAAAACCCAGTTTTATAAAATAGTGAATGATGAATTTATGCAAAGGCTTGATAAAGAAATGGTAAAATTTTGGCTTTATGTTACTATTATACAAATAATTGGCTTTTATTTGGCTATATGCATTTAATTTTTCGTTGTAAAGGTCAAAACTTTTGTAACTACTATCATCTAAACGTTGTTTCAATACCCCAGTTTTTTCAGTTGTTTGAATAGCAAAATTGATATTATCCGATGTTATGTGGCAATATTTTTTATTAAAAAAACGAATTGTCTTTCTGTTTTGGAAGCCTCCGTGTTTGATTTCTTTGTCAAAAAAAATAAAATTATGCTTTACAAAATAGGCTTTATTTTTTTCAGTTGCTGAAGTAATAATTAATTCATCTTTAAGATCTGGAGAAATAATTTCATCTGAATCAAAAAGGAATAGCCAGTCATTTTTTGCACTAGATACAGCTGAAGTAAGTAGTGTAGAAAAATTTGAAAATTCATTTTCTAAATAATCTATTTTTGACCCATTAGCAATGCCTATCTTTTTTGTGAGTGCAGAATAATTTAATATAATAATCTCATTCGCAAAAGAGAGATTTTCCAAATATTCTTTGCTGATAGACTCGTCGCTAAGGCAAACTACTAAGGCACTAATTTTGGAAGACTTATAATTTTTGTTCATAAAATAGAATATTAGTGCAATATTAATAATTTTAGATTTATAACTTTGATGAAAATTATTTTAAATGAATAAACTACCCATTTTAATGTATCATAATGTTTGCCAAACTGAAAATGAAAGCAAGGGTTTGAGTATTTCTAAAGCAAAATTAGAACTGCAATTGGAGTATTTAAGCAAGAATAATTATGCCACTTTTCATTTTTCTGAACTCGTAAATATGAAAACTTTGCCTGAAAAAAGTATTGTGCTCACTTTTGACGATGTAACTGAAAATCAGTTGATTTATGCCGCTAATTTGTTAGAAAAATACAATTTGAAGGCCAGTTTTTTTATTCCTTTCGCCTATTTAGGAAAGACTGATTTATGGAATTTTGGAACTGAAAAAATAATGACAATCGACCAATTGAAACAATTAAATCCCAAATGGATTGAATTAGGATATCATTCTTATGAACATAAAAAATACGATTCGATGTCTGAATTAGCGATTCAAAAAGATTTTATAAAGTGTAATAGTATTATAAAAGAGAACGATTTACAGGTTTTTTCAGCTTTGGCCTACCCTTATGGGAATTATCCTAGAAATAAAACGGATAATCAAAAGTTTAAAAATTTAATTCATAAAAACGGGATTAAATTTGGCTTAAAAATAGGGAATAGACCCAATCAATTTCCATTTAAAGACAATTATGAAATTAAGCGTATTGATATTAAAGGCGAAGATAGTTTTTTAGCTTTCAAATTAAAATTGAGGTTTGGCAAATTAAAATTATTTTAATTTTTTTTCTAGTAGCAATAACTTGGCATATCTAGAAAACACACCATAAGCATCTATTGCTGCAGCTGCAAGACCTGGTACTCCATCTAGGAATACTCTTTTTACAAAATAGGTATGAAAAAAACGATAAAATGGTTTGAAAAAAAGTAAAAACAAACTGCTTTTTTTCCCTTTGTCAAAAGCCATTTTTGCCTGAAACCAGGCATATTTATCTTTTTTTTCTATAAAAGAGAATAGTCCTTTGTAGGTTAAATGAATCATATAATTTTTTAAGACACCAATTTTTCCTTCGACAATTAATTTTTCATGAACCGCGTTTTCAAAGTAAACATTATGATGTTTTACTAATCGGATTACTTTATCGGTATAATGAAATAAAAATCTACCCATAAAAAAATGAGGAAACCAAATTTTATATGCAGAATAACTATCAGACTCTATGCTTTTTAAAATTTCAATTTGAAGTTTTTCGATAACTCTTTCATCAGCATCAAGAAATAAAATCCAATCTCCCACAGCAAAATCTATAGCGTAATTCCTTTGATTGGAGTAATTATCAAATTGTCGAGTTATTAACGTAACGCCTAGCTCAGTTGCAATTTCACGAGTAGCATCGGTACTAAAAGAATCCAATACAATAATTTCATTTGCAAATGCCACTGATTGAATGGCATCTGCAATATAAAATTCTTCATTGTAGGTAAGTATGATAACTGATAATTTAACCATTTTGGTTTTTGGTAGTAATTAAAAAAACACTAAACAGCCACATCATATTCGCGCAACGCATTATTCAACGATGTTTTCAAATCCGTTGAAGGTTTACGAGTACCAATAATCAAAGCGCAAGGCACCTGGAAATCTCCAGCAGCAAACTTTTTAGTATAACTTCCAGGAATTACCACGGAACGAGCAGGAACAAATCCTTTTCTTTCAACGGGAGTTTCTCCAGTAACATCGATGATTTTTGTAGAAGCGGTCAAACAAACATTCGCACCAAGAACGGCTTCTTTTCCAACGTGAACACCTTCAACGATAATACAACGTGAACCAATGAATGCTCCGTCTTCGATAATTACCGGTGCAGCTTGTAAAGGCTCCAGAACACCGCCGATTCCAACACCGCCAGAAAGGTGGACGTCTTTGCCAATTTGAGCACAACTTCCCACAGTTGCCCAAGTATCTACCATTGTTCCTGAATCTACATAAGCACCAATGTTTACATAACTTGGCATCATAATTACTCCGCCAGCCAAAAAAGCACCATAACGAGCAGATGCTCCAGGAACCACGCGAACTCCTTTTTCGGCATAATCTCTTTTGAGCAACATTTTGTCGTGGTATTCGAATATTCCAGCTTTTAATGTTTCCATTTTTTGAATCGGGAAATATAAAACAACGGCTTTTTTCACCCATTCGTTTACTTGCCAACCTTCGGCAACAGGCTCGGCAACACGTAATTTTCCTGAATCTAATAATTCGATAACTGATCTAATGGCATCAGTAGTTTTTGTTTCTTGCAACAAAGCGCGGTTTTCCCAAGCTTGTTCTATTATGGATTGTAATTCGTTCATTTTGTTAAAATTTTGAGCAAAGATACCATTTTTAACCAAAAGCAAAAAGTCAAATCGAATGGAAAATGTTATATATTTGTATTTTAAATCGATTCATTATGGAAACAATCAGATTAGAATTTCAGCCCAACATCAAAGCCAAAATCTTGGAATTATTGAGTTCGTTCTCTTCGGATGAATTGAAAATAGTTCAAGAAGATCTTGATTTTGATAGAAATAAGAGAAAATTGGATTTAG
The DNA here is from genome assembly GCA_022758945.1 of Lentimicrobium sp. Lineage (GTDB taxonomy): Bacteria > Bacteroidota > Bacteroidia > Flavobacteriales > Flavobacteriaceae > Flavobacterium. The sequence goes on from JAEMQE010000156.1 coordinate 5,157, forward strand.
AATTAGCTAAAATCAATAACGGAACTGCAGAATTTTGTTCTGCGGATGAATTAGATCTAATGATGGACGAAATTTTTACGGAATATGACAATAAAATTCAGTAAAGTTTTTCAATTAGATGTGATAGATCAAGTTCGTTATATTTATAAAGATAAACCTCGAGCTGCTTTAAAATTTAGAAAAGACTTGATAACAAACATCAAGAAAGACTTGAAACATCCTTATCATTTTAAAGAATCAATTTATTCTGATGGTGATGAAAATATAAGAGATTATGTTTTTAAAGGATACATTTCCGTTTATAAAATCGACATAAAGCAAAATTCTATTTTAGTTTTTGGATTTATCAAATACAGGAATTTCCTTTAAACATAAAAAAATTATGGAAACCATCAGACTAGAATTTCAGCCCAACATCAAAGCCAAAATCTTGGAATTATTGAGTTCGTTTTCTTCGGATGAATTGAAAATAGTTCAAGAAGATTTGGATTTTGATGAAAATAAGAAAAAAATAGCTATTGCTTACGCTAAACTAAAAAGCGGTACTGAGAAAATGTATTCAATAGATGAGATTGATGCAATTTTGGATAAAACATTTTCGGAATATGATAGTTAGTATTTCTAATGAATTTCTAAAATTATTAACAGAACAAGTTCGTTACATTTATATAGACAAACCAAGAGCAGCTTTAAAATTCAGGAAAGATTTACTTAAAAACATCAAAAAAGACTTAAAACAACCATTTCACTTCAAGAAATCAAGATACATTGATAATGAAAATATAAGGGATTATGTTTTTAAAGGATATGTAATTATCTATGAGATTGATATTGAAAATAAAATAGTTTCTGTCTTTGGTTTCATAAAATATAAAGACACCTTATAAATGCCAAGAATTCTCGCCATAGATTACGGACAAAAACGAACCGGAATAGCCGTTACCGATGAACTACAAATCATCGCTTCGGGTTTGACGACGATTCCATCTTCCACAGCCATTGCTTTTTTGAAGGATTATTTCTCTAAGGAAAAAGTAGAAGCAGTCCTCATTGGCGAACCCAAACAAATGAATGGTCAACCCTCAGAAAGCGCTTCCATAATAAAAGGATTTGTGACTCATTTTACGAATCATTTTCCAGATATGAAAGTCATTCGAGTGGACGAGCGTTTTACCTCGAAAATGGCTTTCCAGTCTATGATTGACAATGGAATGAGCAAAAAACAACGCCAAAACAAAGCGCTGATTGACGAAATATCAGCAACTATAATGTTGCAGGATTATTTGACCCGCAAAATGTTTTAACTTTACTGTTATTTTCAATTCCATAATTTTGATTACTTTTGCATCCAATTTTGATTAAAACGCATTTAAACTAATATTGTAATACAATGATTTTACCAATTGTAGGATACGGTGATCCAGTTTTAAGAAAGGTAGGAGAGGAGATTACTCCAGATTATCCTAACCTGAAAGAACTTATTGCCAACATGTATGAAACGATGTACAATGCCTATGGCGTGGGGCTGGCATCACAACAAGTAGGATTGAATATTCGTCTTTTTGTAATCGATACGACGCCTTTCGCTGATGATGACGATTTGTCAATCGATGAACAGCGACAATTAAAAGGATTCAAACGAACTTTTAATAAAGCTAAA
>JAEMQE010000116.1 GCA_022758945.1 Lentimicrobium sp.
ATGACGAATATCATATAAAAGTAATAAAAAGACATTTAATTTTACAAAGAATTAAAAATTTAAAATCATGGCAATAATTATTACGGACGAATGTATCAACTGCGATGCATGTATTTCAGAATGTCCAAACAACGCAATTTATGAACCAGATGACAAATGGTCTTATGCTGACGGATCATCTTTAAAAGGAATAGTAAAAACTCCTAAAGGTGTAGAAGTTGATGCTAGTGAAGAACACGATCCTATTTCTGACGAGTTTTTCTTTATAGTATCAGACAAATGTACTGAATGTAAAGGTTTCCACGACAAACCACAATGTGCCTCTGTTTGCCCAGTTGACTGTTGTATTCTTGACGAAAATCATGTAGAAACAGAAACTGAACTGTTAGCGAAAAAAGCTTGGTTGCACAGTGAAAACTAATTTAGAAAAAAGCTAAATTCCTAATTTAAAATGGTTTTTAGCTTTTTTTAATCTTAAAATTAATACTGTCAAGTAATTTGTGGATTGAATAAATAGTCGCAGATTCAGGATGGTAAAATAAATTTATAAAATGAAGAATAAAACATTTAAAAAAGTAATTTGTGACGGTAATGAAGCAGTAGCACTCATCGCTCACAAAACAAATGAAGTCTGTGCCATTTATCCTATTACTCCATCGTCTCCGATGGGTGAGCACGCCGAACTTTACAGTTCAAAAGGCAAAACTAACATTTGGAATAATGTTCCAAAAATTGTTGAATTACAAAGTGAAGGTGGTGCTGCAGGTACTGTTCACGGTGCATTGCAAGCGGGTGCTTTAACTACAACATTTACAGCCTCACAAGGTTTGTTGTTGATGATACCTAATATGTACAAAATCGCGGGTGAATTATTGCCTTGTGTCATACATGTTGCCGCCAGAACCGTGGCGACTCACGCATTGTCTATCTTTGGAGACCATTCCGATGTAATGGCTTGCCGACAAACAGGATTCTCCATGTTGTTTGGTGGTTCTGTTCAGGAAGCACACGATTTTGCTTTAATTTCACAAGTAGCAACATTAAAAACTAGAGTACCGTTTTTGAATATTTTTGATGGTTTTAGAACCTCTCACGAAATTTCAAAAATCGATGCTATTCCAGATGATATTATCATAGCAATGATGCCTGAAGATAAAGTGATGGAACATAAAAAAAGATCATTAGATCCTGACCGTCCTGTATTAAGAGGTACAACTCAGAATCCTGATGTGTTCTTTCAGGCTAGAGAAGCTGCCAATTTATTTCACGACAGAGTTCCTGCAGTAGTTCAGGATGTTATGGACGAATTCTACGAACACACTGGTCGTAGATACAATTTGTTTGATTATATAGGACACCCTGAAGCAGAGAGAGTCATAATTGTTATGGGTTCTGCCGAAGGTCCTGTAAAAGAAGCTCTTGACGTTATGGTTGCCGCAGGAGAAAAAGTCGGTGCTATTTTAGTTCGTCTTTTCCAACCTTTCTCCATCAATGCTTTTGTTGATTTACTACCTAAATCAGTTCAAAAAATAGCGGTTTTAGATAGAACCAAAGAACCAGGCAGCATTGGCGAACCACTTTATCTTAACGTTGTTAGTGCACTTGTCGAAAGCGGAATAGAAATGCCAGTCGTGGTTGGAGGTCGTTACGGATTATCATCCAAAGAATTTACTCCTGCTATGGTTAAAGGAATTTATGACGAATTATCGAATAAAAAACCTAAAAATCACTTTACCATTGGTATCAATGATGATGTGACTTTCAAAAGTTTATATTATGACAATTCATTCGATATTAAAGGGAAATCAATTAGCTGTATGTTCTATGGTTTAGGATCTGATGGTACCGTTGGAGCCAATAAAAACTCTATCAAAATTATTGGTGAAACTACCGATAACTATGTTCAAGGTTATTTCGTTTATGACTCTAAAAAAGCGGGCGCTCAAACAATTTCTCACTTGCGTTTTGGTCCAGACCCAATTAATTCCAACTATTTAATAGATAAAGCCGATTTTATTGCCAGTCATAAATTCAATTTTATTGAAAAATTCAATATGATTGCCGATTTGAAACAAGGTGGAACTTTCTTGCTAAACTCTCCATATTCTAAAGATGAAATTTGGGCCAGATTGCCAATCCAAATTCAAGAAGGAATTATTGAAAAAGAAGTCAAATTTTATGTAATTGACGCAACTCAAGTAGCTCAAGATGCCAATCTTGGAAAAAGAGCCAATACCATTTTGCAAACTTGTTTCTTTGCGATTTCCGGAATCTTGCCAAAAGACGAAGCGATTCAAAAAATTAAAGATGCGATTGTTAAATCCTACTCTCATAAAGGAGAAAAGGTAGTAAAAATGAACTTTAACGCGGTGGATAAAGCACTTGAAAATTTACACCAAGTAGATTATCCTAAAGTTGCTTCAAGCCAAAAACAAATGTTGTCAGCAATGCGAAATGCACCTGACGGATTTGTTACTGAAGTTTTGGAAAAAATATTAGCCGGTTTTGGAGACGAACTTCCAGTAAGTGCTTTCACAGTTGACGGAACTTTCCCTACAGGAACTTCACAATACGAAAAAAGCGGAATTGCCGATTTTATTCCAGTTTGGGACGATGAAAATTTATGTACACAATGTAACAAGTGTATTGCGATTTGCCCTCACGCAGCCATTCGTTCTAAAGTGGTTTCTAATGAAGACTTAGCTAGTTTCCCAACTTCTTTAAAAAGTGTGCCTGCAATAGGAAGACCATTTGATAAAGAAAAAGAATCTTATATTTTGCAAGTTTCACCAGAAGATTGTACTGGTTGTGATCTTTGCGTGGTGGTTTGTCCAGCAATAAGCAAAGAAAAAGAAAACTTCAAGGCTATTAATATGCACAAGAAAATTGAAGTGGATGTTGAAGAAAATGTAAATTGGGATCACTTCGTAAGTTTACCTTATTATGACAGAACTGCTTTGCAGACCACAAATATAAAAGGATCTCAATTCTTAGAACCTTTATTTGAATTCTCAGGAGCTTGTTCAGGTTGTGGAGAAACACCTTATATTAAAATGGTTACCCAATTGTATGGCGATAGTATTATGATTGCTAATGCCACAGGATGTTCTTCTATTTATGGAGGAAATTTACCAACAACACCTTATAAAACTAATGAATTTGGTAGAGGTCCAGCTTGGGCAAATTCACTTTTCGAAGACAATGCAGAGTTTGGTTTAGGTCTAAAATTAGGGTTAACCAAAAAACAAGAGATTGCAGTTGATTTATTAAAATCATTGGAATCAGTTGTTGGAACCGAATTAGTAGAAGCAATTTTAAATAACACAGAAGAAACTGAAGCGTTGAAAAACGAAAAATTCGCTCAAATTGATGCACTTAATAAAATTTTGGCCAACCTTGGAAACAATGAAGACGCCAAAAAATTAAGCCAATTAACAGAGTATTTACGTAAGAAAGCAGTTTGGATCTTTGGTGGAGACGGTTGGGCTTATGACATCGGTTACGGTGGAGTGGATCACGTTTTGTCAACAGGAGAAGACATTAATATTATGGTATTGGATACCGAAGTTTATTCTAACACTGGTGGACAAGCATCTAAATCAACTCCTCTTGGAGCAAGTGCTAAATTCACTATTGGTGGTAAAAAAACAGGTAAAAAATCCCTAGCGCTTCAAGCTATTTCTTATGGAAATGTTTATGTTGCACAAATTGCAATGGGTGCTAAAGATTTACAAGCACTAAAAGCGATTGAAGAAGCTGCAGCTTATCCTGGTCCATCATTGATTATTGCTTATTCTCATTGTGGTGAACACGGTTATGAATTGAAAAATGCTATTTCACAACAAGAAAAAGCAGTAGATAGTGGTTATTGGCCATTATTTAGATTCAATCCTTTAGAATCAAAAGGCAAGAAATTCAAATTAGATTCTAAAGCACCAAGTATTCCTTTGAGTGACTTTATGTACAACGAAACTCGTTTTACTAGAGTTGTTAAAGAAAATGCAACATTAGGAGCTGAATTACTGACTCGTGCTCAAGATGAAGTAGAAACTAAATGGGAAAGATTGGAATTGTATAGAGATTTGTAGCTTGCTGCATTGATTTAAAAACTGCTTAAATAAGCAGATGAATTATTAAATTGAAAAACCTACTCGGGATTTAAAATCTTGGGTAGGTTTTTTTATTTATGAATTGTAACCAAAAAACGATATCCACGTCTTACTTGTCAAGAAAATCAAAATTATCTCAATTCCCGATGATGCAGATATGATTACAAAATACTCTAGTGAACGATAGCGCGGATTTGCAATCCGTGCCCACAAACGAGAGAAAAAATGACCTAAAAAATAAAATCACTGAAAATAAAATAGTAAGTTTGTGTAAAATAGTACTGTTATGAAAGCAATTGCATTAAAAAAATATTTGGTTTCAAAAATAAATCTAATTGATGATGATTCCATTTTAGATGAAATCAAGGAAATTGTTGATAAGAAAGAAACTGTATATGTGCTTTCTGATTATCATTTAGAGAAACTAGCCAAATCAAGAAAGCAGATTGAAGAAGGGGATTTTTTGACCCAAGATGAAATGGACAAAAAAGTGGAAGAATGGCTAAACGAAAAGTAATTTGGTCAACAGATTCTTCTTTGGATATGATCGATATTATGCAGTATTATACCAATAGAAACAAAAGCAAAAAGTATAGTTCAAAATTGTATAAAGAAATCCAGTTGATACTAAAAACATTAGATTTTTCTATTGCACTTCCTCAAAAAACATCCGATAAAAAATTATTTTATTTTACTCACCATCATATTTTTATAGGTTTTGAGATACAAGACAATATTTTAATCGTGCAACTTGTTATCGATGATAGAAGAAATCCTGAAATCATAAAAAAGCTTTTAAAAGCAGTATAAATAGTGAATTGGAAAAACCTACTCAGGATTTAAAATCTTGAGTAGGTTTTTTTATTTATGAATTGTAACCAAAAAACGATACCCACGTCTTACTTGTCAAGAAAATCAAAATTATCTCAATTCCAAATTAGTTTTTTCTAAATTTATAATCGTATTTTTGCATCGTTTTTGCAAACCTATTTGCTTGCATTTTCAACAAACAACAACAACTACAACAACAATAAAATGAATCAAACGAAGTATATTTTTGTCACAGGCGGAGTTACGTCTTCTTTAGGGAAGGGGATTATTGCGGCTTCATTGGCAAAATTATTGCAGGCAAGAGGATATCGAACGACCATCCAGAAGTTTGATCCATACATAAATGTCGATCCGGGAACATTAAACCCTTATGAACACGGAGAATGCTACGTGACTGATGATGGCGCTGAAACCGATTTGGATTTAGGTCATTACGAGCGTTTTTTGAATGTTCCAACTTCTCAGGCGAATAATGTTACCACAGGAAGAATTTATCTTTCGGTTATTGAAAAAGAACGAAGAGGCGAATTCCTAGGAAAAACAGTTCAAGTGGTTCCTCATATTACCAATGAAATTAAAGACAGAATGCAATTGCTTGGGAAATCTGGCGATTTTGACATTGTTATTACTGAAATTGGTGGAACTGTCGGTGATATTGAATCTTTACCTTATATAGAATCTGTTCGTCAGCTCGTTTGGGAATTAGGAGAACATAATGGTTTGGTCATTCACCTGACTTTGGTTCCTTATTTGGCTGCAGCCGGAGAATTAAAGACTAAACCAACCCAGCATTCCGTTAAAACTTTGATGGAAAGCGGAATCAAAGCTGATATTTTAGTTTGTAGAACAGAACACGAAATTTCAGAAGAATTACGTAATAAATTGGCTTTGTTTTGCAATGTAAAAAGAGAAGCTGTAATTCAATCTATCGATGCTTCAACGATTTATGAAGTGCCGGTTTTAATGCTCGAAGAAGGTTTAGACGTTGTCGCTTTGAAGAAATTGGCTTTGCCAAAAAGAGCTGCTCCGGATTTAAGAAATTGGAATACTTTCTTGCATAGAATAAAACATCCAAAGCATACTGTGAATATTGGTTTGATTGGGAAATATGTAGAATTGCAAGATTCGTACAAATCAATTTTAGAAGCTTTTATTCACGCTGGAGCTGCAAATGAAACTAAAGTAAACGTAATTTCAATTCATTCTGAATTCCTTGATGTCTCTGATGTGGTCGAGAAATTGTCAGGATTAGACGGAATTCTTGTGGCTCCAGGCTTTGGAGGTCGAGGAATTGAAGGAAAAATAGAAGCGGTTCGTTATGCCCGTGAAAGTAACATTCCATTTTTAGGAATTTGTTTGGGAATGCAAATGGCAATCATCGAATATGCTAGAAATGTTTTGGGGTTTGCCGATGCCAATTCGACAGAAATGAATCCGGACACACCACATCCGGTTGTGAATTTGATGGAAGAACAAAAGACGATTACGGATAAAGGCGGAACGATGCGACTTGGAGCATGGAAATGTGATATAAAACCAGATACTTTGGCCTATAAAATATACGGACAAGCAACTATTTCTGAACGTCATCGTCATCGTTATGAATACAATAGCAGTTATGTCGATATTTTGGAAAAAGCCGGACTAAAATCCTCAGGAATAAATCCAGAAACAGGTTTGGTCGAAATTGTAGAATTAGAAGATCATCCTTTTTTCATCGGAGTTCAATACCATCCTGAATACAAAAGTACCGTGGCAAATCCACATCCACTTTTTGTAAATTTTGTGGCAGCAACTGTGAAAACAAAGAAAAAATAAGCCCCCAAACCCCCGAAGGGG
>JAEMQE010000233.1:0-2901 GCA_022758945.1 Lentimicrobium sp.
ATGAGAGAAATGAAAATTCGTTTGGACAACTATCTCAAAAGGCTCAGGAACAACCTGGACAATATGGTGAAAAAAAACTCATAGTTGAGAAAATCAGAAAAATCTCAAAAGATTATTGTGACTATTTAGAAGGTGTTAAAACTATTATTACTAGAAAAACCGAAAAAGATGCTCAAGGTAATTTCATGTACGAGCAAATGGATAAAGGTGATTTAGTGGATAGATTGTTTTTTAAAGGAGAAAAACCTTCTAAAGACGGTCAAGAGTTTTTAGATAGAATTAAAAATTACCCAGCACAAATCAAAGAGATTGCAGGCAGTAAATTGCCTGAAGTTGAAATCAATAAAATTGAAAAGAGATTTGCAACTACCCCAATTAAATCTAAAGAAGCAGGGGCTACTTTGCCTTGGATAGATTATCACTATAAAGGATTTCCTTTAATTGCAACAGTTACTAAATTAACTCAATTGCAAGCCGATGTAAAAGCAACAGAGAGTGATGTAATGGCATCAATGTTTCAATCTGATTTGATTGCAGCAGCTTCACTTACAGCGTATCAGCCGATAGTGGTTCTTGAGAAATCAGTTTTCTTTCAGGGAGAAGCGGTAAAAGGAAAAATCATCTTAGGAAAATTTGATCCAAAATTAATAGCTAAATCAGTAGTTGTTAATGGTTCAAGTGTGCCAGCTTTAGCTGGTCAGGCTAATTTTTCTTTTGGGTCAGGTAATATAGGAGAGCATCCTATAACCGGGTCTTTCAACTTTGACGAAAATGGAAAAGTAATTAGTTTACCAATAAATGATAAATATGTTGTTGTGGCAAGACCAAAATCAGCTACAATATCTGCTGATAAAATGAACGTAGTATATCGTGGAGTTGTGAATCCAATGACTATTTCATTTGCCGGAATATCTGCTGACAAAGTTACTGCATCTGCTCCAGGATTATCATCTGCCGGAGCTCCTGGAGCATATAGTATGAGACCAGGAACAGGAACAGAAGTTGTTATAAATGTGGTAGGGAAACTTCCTGATAATTCATTAGTTTCAGATAAAAAGACTTATAGAATTAAAGGAATTCCTGCGCCAGTAGGAACAATTAGAGGAGAACCAGGTGTTGTAAAAGGACCTAAATCAAGTTTAGAAATTTCAACCATTGGGGCTAAATTAGTAGATTTTGATTTTGAAGTTGGCTTGGATGTTGTTGGATTCAATTTTAAAGTACCAGGAATGCCTACAATAGTTGTACCAGGAAATAAATTAAATGCACAATGTAAAGCTGTTCTTGCAAAAGTAGGAAGAGGGGATCAGGTTACCATTTCTGAAATTAAAACGAAATTAGTTGGAGCAGGTAGTTATTTATTACCAAGAACTGCACCGGTAATTTATGAAATACAATAAATAAGGAAGTTTGACACAAAGCTACTTCAATAACTTATAATGAAATTATGATGAATACGAGAAATTTTTTAATAGTTGTTATTTCCATTCTTGGGAGTGTAGCTTCTTATGCACAACCTAATTTGCTTAATGCAAAGATTCCTGAAGAAATTGGAATTAAGTCTGCCGCACAACTCATTTCAGACAATGACAAACCATTAGAATATGGTTATGTTGATGATAGAGATGTTTTGATGGGAAAAACAGTTTGGGAAATTATTGATTTAAGCGAAAGAATTAATTTTCCTTTATATTTCCCAGTAGATACTGCAAACATTGGTTCTGACAGACGTTCACTATATGATGTTTTGACTAAAGCGATTCGAAATGGAGAAATTACCGAAGTGTATTCAGACAGTTATTTCAATACTAAAAAGTCATATAAAGACATTCAAGCATCTTTGACTCGTATTGACACAACTGACCAGGGAAGAGAACAAATCAATGCTGGTCAAGCAATTTCTCCTGAGTATATTTTAAAATCAGATCTTACTGCTCAAGATGTTACTCAATATAAAATTAAAGGATATTGGTATTTTGACAAACGTCAAAGTGAATTGAAATACAGATTACTTGGTATTTGTCCTGTAACACCGGATGTTTATACAATGAACAGTGACGAAAAAGATTATATTGAATTGTTTTGGGTATTTTTCCCGGCTTCAAGAGATGTGCTTCATGAAGCGAAAGCTTTTAATGATAAAAATTCGGCAATGCCCGTTTCTTTTGATCAAATCTTAAATTCAAGACATTTTAATGCCGTGATTTATCAAGAAGAAAACGTTTATGGTGACAGAACAATTGTGAGTTATATGAAAGATAATGCTCAAAATCAACTATTGGAAGCGGAAAGAGTGAAAGAAAAAATCCGTGATTTCGAAGAAGATATGTGGAATTATTAAATTTCATTTCAAATTTTCATAAAGAACTCTTGCCTTAATAGCGAGAGTTCTTTGTTTTTAGGCATTACGGAGTTTTTGCACTTCAAATTTTATACTTCAAAAATGATAGATTATTTAATAATAGGCTCAGGATTAGCAGGCATTTCATTTTCCGAAATTGCCTTGCAAAACAATAAATCTATTTTGGTGATAGATAATAGTTCCCAGAATTCTTCGAAAATTGCCGGAGGTTTATATAATCCAGTAATTTTAAAACGGTTTAGTGAAGTTGGGCAAGCAAAAGAACATTTACTGATTATGAATGATTTCTTTTCAATTGTAGAAAAAAAACTTGATTGTAAAGTGAATTTTAAATTGGCCATTTTAAGAAAATTTTTTTCAATCGAAGAGCAAAATAATTGGTTCACGGCTTCCGATAAAGTAAATCTGGCTCCTTTTTTGTCGACAAATTTAATTACTACAAAATATTCCTCAATTGATTCTCCTTTTGGATATGGTGAAGTCTTGCAAACAGGTTATGTTGACACGGCAATGTTGTTGAATAAATACAAAGAGTATCT
>JAEMQE010000233.1:3001-6761 GCA_022758945.1 Lentimicrobium sp.
GACCATCGTAAAACAAACGGAAATAAGAAAACATTTGATACAATTATAGCAATAAACGCTGTTTTTATACTGGAATTAAAAATAAGATAAGAAATTACAAAAGCGGCTACGCCAAGAGCAACATTCAAACCATAACTTACATACATTGCTCCATAAAAAAACGAAGGTTCAATTTGATATTTCAAACCACAATGACTGCAATTTTCGTGCATTTTCAGAATTTTGGAAAAATGTAATGGATTTTTGTCCAAATACATACTCTCATTCTGACATCTAGGACAAGTTCCTGTTAAAATACTATTTAGTTTGGATCCTTTTTTTAACATTTGCAAAAATTTTCAGCGAAGGTACGATTTTGTACTTTTTATAATGTAACATTAGTAACAAAACATGCTTAATATACACAATTTGTCTGTTTCTTTTGGAGGAACTTATTTATTTGAAGAAGTTACCTTTCGATTGGGTGCCGGAGACCGAGTGGGTCTTGTTGGGAAAAACGGAGCTGGAAAATCTACCATGCTTAAAATCTTGGCAAAAGATTTTGCGCCTGATTCTGGAGTAATTTCTCAAGAGAAAGAAGTTCGAATGGGGTTTTTGCGTCAGGATATTGATTTTGAACAAGGAAGAACAGTACTCGAAGAAGCCTACGAAGCTTTTACGGATATTAAAATTGTAGAAAAAAAATTGGCAGAAATCAATCATCAATTGGTTACCCGAACCGATTATGAAAGTGAAGAATACGGTCAAATCATTGAAGATTTGTCTGATTACACCCATCGTTTTGAATTGTTGGGTGGTTATAATTATATTGGAGATACCGAGAAAATCCTTCTGGGTTTGGGTTTCAAAAGAGAAGTTTTCAACGATCAAACCGATACTTTTTCTGGAGGTTGGAGAATGCGTATCGAATTGGCCAAATTATTATTGCAAGCCAATGATGTTTTGCTTTTGGATGAGCCTACGAATCACCTGGATATAGAGAGTATTATTTGGTTAGAGGGTTTCTTGCGAAATTATGCAGGTGTTGTCGTGATAGTTTCGCACGATAAAATGTTTTTGGACAATGTGACCAACAGAACCATCGAAATTTCCCTTGGGAAAGCTTATGATTTTAATAAACCCTATTCCGAATATCTGGAATTGCGACACGAAATCCGCGAAAAACAATTGGCTACGCAAAAAAACCAAGCCAAAAAAATTGAGGAAACCGAAAGATTAATCGAAAAATTTCGTGCCAAAGCTTCGAAAGCATCGATGGCACAATCGCTGATTAAGAAATTAGACAAAGTCGAACGTATCGAAGTAGATGAAGACGATAATTCTGTAATGAATATTTCGTTTCCACTTTCAAAAGAGCCAGGGAAAGTGGTTATCGAAGCCGAAGATGTGACCAAAAAATATGGTGACAAAACCATTTTGAAAGACATTTCACTTTTGGTTGAACGCGGAAGTAAGATTGCTTTTGTTGGACAAAATGGTCAAGGGAAATCGACTTTTATGAAGGCGATTGTCAATGAATTCGAATATCAAGGTAGTATCAAATTGGGACACAATGTGCAATTGGGTTATTTTGCTCAAAATCAAGCCGAATATTTGGATGGAGAAATTACGCTATTACGAACAATGGAAGATGCAGCAACAGATACCAATCGTTCGAAAGTGCGAGATATGCTAGGATCTTTCTTGTTTCGCGGTGATGACGTCGAAAAGAAAGTAAAAGTGCTTTCTGGTGGCGAGAGGAATCGTTTGGCGCTCTGTAAATTGCTTTTGCAACCCATAAATGTTTTGGTAATGGATGAGCCAACGAATCACTTGGACATAAAATCTAAGAATGTTTTGAAAGCCGCTTTGCAGAAATACGAAGGAACACTGCTTTTGGTTTCTCACGACAGGGATTTTCTTCAAGGAATGTCTAATATTGTTTATGAATTCAAAGACCAAAAAATAAAAGAATATTTAGGCGATATCAATTATTTCTTAGAACAACGCAATCTCGAAAATATGCGTGAAGTGGAGAAAAAAGATACAGATAAATCTTCCTCTCAAGCTCAATCGAAAGATCAAAAAGGAAGTAGCAAAGCTTCTTATGAAGACCAGAAAAAAGGCAAAGCGTTGCAAAATCGTTTAAGCAAAGTGGAAAGTCAAATTAAGCATTTGGAAAAAGACCTTTTGCACGACGACAAAATGTTGGCTTCAAATTACGACAAACACATTGAAGATGCTGCTTTTTTTATGGCTTACAACAAGAAAAAAGCCGATTTAGATAAGCTCCTTTTAGACTGGGAAATTGTTCAGGAAGAAATTGATAATACAGGTTTATAAAATAAGTCCAATCTTTTTAGAATGTAAAATGGCTTCGCTGCTATGGGTAAAATAACAGACGGAAACACCTAAACTTTCAAGATTTTTCAAGGCAATTGAAACCTTTTCTTTTTCTTGCGTGCCCTTTTTACGAATGTAAACAGCTTTTACTGTAACAGGAAAAATTTTGCAAATAGCTTCGTATAAAAAGGGATCGTGTTGAGAATCATCACCTAATAAAACGTATTTTAAATTGGGATAAAATTCTAAAATATGTTTTATTTTTTCAAATTTATGGTTGTGACTGCCTCTTCCAGTCCAAAGAAAATCAGTAAGACTGGATTTAATATCTTTGAGTAATAAAACAGCTTTTGGCAGTTTATGGATTTCAGTAAATTTTATAATAAAACGATACAAGTTCCATTCGCTACTCGAAACATAAAAAAAAGCATTTACTTCATCTTCGTTATTTCTACCAGAAGAGCTTAAGGCTTGATAATGCGAAACAACATCATCAAAAACTTTTCGGGAGTTAACATTTCTAAACAGTAAATGGTATAATTTCTTCAAGGGATTTTCCGTGTAAGAAACCAAAAAAGTATCATCTATATCCGAAATAATTCCTAAATTTTCTTTCTTGGGACGAATGAAGCTTTCTTTGGCAATGATTTTAGTATCGCCGTGAAAAATGCTCACCTCATAATCAATCCAGCCGTGACCCGCATTTGGATCCACAGGAATGCAAAATTTAAAATAACCGTCAATTAGCGTTTTGGTATGAATTGTTGTGTTGTTATGTTCGAGATAAACATCTGCATTTGCGTGTGTTTTTAACCTGAACAAACGGATAATTGAAGTTGCATTTTTGATTTTTTTCTTCTCAAAAGCATAATCCTTAGTCTTGGTAGGCTTAAAAACGTGACCCATCACGATTAATTCTTCATCATTCGCATATCCTCGGTATAATTTTAAAATGGGCTTCATTATTTTGAATTTTGAAGTGTCATTAAAAATAACTAAATTTAATCAATAAATGAATTTAAACTTTGAAAAAAAATGTTTTATTGGTTGTAAATCCAGTATCTGGGGCTATTGATAAATCAGGGTTTATTGATGCAACCACCCTTTTTGCTGTCAAAGAAAATCTAAATCTTATTCTTTATAAAACTACTGGCGGAGACGATATTTCTAAGATAAGACAGCTTTGTGAAAGTCATAATCCAGAGCGGATTGTCATTGCTGGAGGTGATGGAACCGTAAAAATAGTTGCGGAAGCCACAGAAGACAATGACGTAATTTTAGGAATTTTACCTGCCGGTTCAGCCAATGGTTTAGCGGTTGATTTAGATTTGATGCGAACTCTAGATGAAAATCTGGAAATTGCTTTTCACAATCATTATATAGAACTAGATACGATTGTTATTAATGAACAAAGGTGTTTTCACCTGAGTGATTTAGG
>JAEMQE010000029.1:0-4855 GCA_022758945.1 Lentimicrobium sp.
ATTAATCAAAAAATGTCATAAATCTCGCTGTAATTTAGGTAATTTTTACTTAAATTTGGGTGGTATAGCCACTGTTTTGAACAATAAATTCAAATCAAGATCGAATGACTAACAAATTTAAGAATAGTATTTCCAAGATGAAAACAGAGAAAGAGAAAGCAGAAAATACTAATTTTTTATATCAATAAAAAACTAGCAGAAGAAATTCTTCAAAAAAACAATGTAAGCCTATAATATAACCCGTTGGGTGTAATTCAAATTTATATTTTTTTTAAACGCATAGAAACATAGTTTTTTATTGCTTTTTTAAGACGTTTCACTTTTTGATAGTGAATCATAGCTTTGTGAAACCAAGAATTGGTCTATCAAACTCTTTTTACTATGTTTCTATGTGTTAAAATTTTTATATTTCGTTAATAATTGAGTATTTTATTAATTGCACCCAACGGGTTATAATAAAATTACCCCAAAATAGTATTTCAAAAATAGTATCTACCTATGAAAGATAAAGCAAACTCATCACAAGCAAATATCCTTCGACAAAAAGCCGAAGAACAACTTAAAAATAAGTCGATACCAACAGATAAAAATATTTCGGATATCGAGACTCTTAAACTTATTCACGAGCTTGATGTACACCAAGTCGAACTCGAAATGCAGAACGAGGAACTGCTTACGGCTAAAATTAAAGCTGAAACCGATGCTGAAAAATACACTAATTTATACGATTTTGCACCTTCGGGTTATTTCACACTTTCGAAAGAAGGCGAAATTATGGAGCTCAATTTTAGAGGAGCAACTCTTCTGGGAAAAGAACGTTCGTTTTTACTAAATAAACGGTTCGAAATTTTTGTGTCAGATAAAACAAGACCAAAATTTAATCTATTTCTCGAAGAAATATTTAATAGTAAAACAAAACAAACTTGTGAGATAAACCTAGCAATTGTTCCTAATAATCCTACTTACGTTTACCTCTCCGGAATTGTAAATGATGATGATGAGCAATGTCTGGTTACGATGCTTGACATTAGCCAAATCAAAAAAGCAGAAAAAGAAACAAGAATCAACATCGAGAAATACCGTACTCTTTTTGAAACAAACAGAGACAGTATCACTATATTCAGAATAGAGTCTGATGGTAATCTAGGCAAATTCATTGAAACAAACAAGGCTACAACTACCCTTTTTGGTTATACCAAAGAAGAGATTTTGACGCTGAATATTAAAGATATTGAAATTGTATCCGATAAAAAACTAAAAAAAAGAATTGAAACTTTCTTGTCTAAAGGAAGCATATCTTTTGAAACCATCATCAAAAACAAAAAAGGAAACCAGAGAAATGTTGAGGTAGAAGCCACTTTAATTAACTATCTTGATGAACCTGCGGTAATGAATATTACCCGAGATATTACAGAACAAAAACAGCTACAAAACAACATTAAAAATGCCAACGAAAGCTTAACAACCATTCTTGAAGCCATTCCTGATTTGTTATTTGAAGTCAATCTTGAAGGAAGAATTTTTCATTATCAAGCCCATCGCGAAGACCTGTTGGCATCTGATCCTAGTGCTTTTATGGGGAATTTATTTCAAAATGTCATTCCTGCAAATGCCGCAAATATTTGTATTGAAGCAATTCTGGAAGCCTCAAATAAAGGCTGGTCAACTGGAAAACAATATTCACTCGATTTGCCACAAGGAAAACACTGGTTTGAACTTTCTGTATCTCCAATAAAAGAAACAGAAAATACAGAGCAGCACTTTATTCTCCTAGCTCGTGATATTACAGACCGTAAAATAGCTGACGAAAAATTGAGAATTGAAAAAGAACGCATTCGAACTATTCTTGAATTAGTTGGTAATCCTATATTCCTCAAGGATAATGACCATAAGATTACCTATGCAAATACTGCTTTTTTCAATTTATTTGGCCTGAATAAAAAAAATGTAATAGGTAAAACGCTAGCCGAAAACGTTCCTGAAAACGAGAAAGAACATTTTCTAAAAATAGACAGAAAAGTACTTGACACCGGTATCCCTGACATTAGGGAAGAAGAGCTCACTGTCAATGGTGTTGTACACACCATTATTACAAGTAAGACCCGCTTTATAGATGAATCAGGAAACAAGTCACTGATAGGTTCAATTTATGACATTACAGAACGAAAAAAAGCAGAGGAAGCATTACAAAAAAGCCAGGAAAAACTGCGAGGTGTTTTTGATTTAGCCAATTCAGGAATAATATTGACCGACTTGAAAGGCAAATACTTACTTTTCAATAATTGGTGTACTGAAGCATTCGGATACACAAGAGAAGAAATGAATAGACTAACTCGAGATGAGATCACTCATCCTGATGATTTAGAAAATAGTAATCTAATTTTCAATAAACTTGTTTCTGGTGAGATTGATCGATGTCAAATTGAGAAGCGTTTCATAAGAAAAGATAAGTCGTTCTTTTGGGCAGAAGTATCTGTTTCTGCAATCAAGGATAAAAACAATAAAGTTGTCAATACTATTGGGATTATTAATGATATTACTGAGCAAAGAAATGCTAAAATTGCTTTACAAGAAAGTGAAGCACGATTAATCGAAACTCAGGAATTAGCAAAAGTGGGAAGTTGGGAAACTGACTTTGCCTTTACAAATATAGTATGTTCCAAGGAAATCAGTAGGATTTTTGGAATTGACCCAGAAACTACTAAAATAACTTTAGAAAAATTCTTGGCAATTGTTCATCCTGAAGACAGGCTTTTGGTAGAAACCACCTTTGTTCATTCTATAAAAAAACATACATTAAACAAATTCGAACACAGAATAATTACAGCTAAAGGTATCGAAAAAACTGTAGAAGAGCACTGGGAAATTTTACGAGATGAAGAAGGAAAACCCTTGCAAGCCGTTGGAACTTGCCAGGATATCACAGAGCGAAAACAAGTGGAAGAAAAATTAGTTGCTAATGAACACTTTTTATACCAAACTCAAATCATTGCAAATCTTGGTTCCTATTCTTTAGATTTTACTACTGGAAAATGGACCAGTACTGCCATTCTTGACCACATCTTTGGAATAGATGCAAATTTTGAAAGAACCGTTGAAGGATGGACTTCAATTATTCACCCTGAATGGCAAACAATTATGAGTGATTATCTAAAAAATGAGGTAATTGGCAAAAAAAATAATTTTAATAAAGAATATAAAATTATTAAAATAGACTCCAAAGAAGAACGTTGGCTACACGGAATGGGAGAAGTCACTTTCAACGAAGAAGGCCAACCACTACAATTAATTGGTTCTATCCAAGATATCACTGAGCGAAAACTGGTAGAAGAAAAACTGAGAGAAAGCGAAGAGAAATACCGAGGCCTGGTTGAAAATTCTCCAGACGGTATTGTCATCTATGTTAATGACAAAATTACTTTTGTAAATGATGAGGCTCTTCGTATCATTAAAGCAAAAAATAGAGAAGAAATTATAGGAAAACCCGTTTTAAAATATATTCATCCAGACAGTAAAGAAAGTATAATTCAAAAGATGAAAGAAGTTATTATGGATAATCATTCCTCTAAAATTGTAGAAGAAAAATTCATCTCCTTAGAAGGCGAAGCAATATATGTAGAATTAAAAGCAATCCCTACAACTTATGAAAACCAAAACGCCGTTCAGGTCATTATCCATGATATCACTGAACGCAAGCGTACGCAAGAAAAAATTAAACAGCTTTCACAAGCAGTAGAACAAAGTCCAGTTGCTATCATAATCACAAATATAAGTGGAGAAATAGAATATGCTAATCCAAAATTTACAGAAACAACAGGTTATTCTTTAGATGAAATCCTTGGACAAAATTCTCGTTTTTTAAAGTCGGGGCACACATCAGTCAATGAATATAAACAATTATGGCAAACTCTTATCTCTGGTAATGAATGGTTCGGAGAATTTCATAACAAAAGAAAAGATGGAAGCCTTTATTGGGAATCAGCATCAATTTCTCCCATTTTGGATGCACAAGGAAAAACGACACATTTTATTGCAATTAAAGAAGATATTACAGAACGAAAACATATTGAACAACAATTAGTCAAAGCCAAAGAAAAAGCCGAAGAAAGCGATCGTTTAAAACTAGCTTTCCTTGCTAATATGAGCCACGAAATCCGAACACCTATGAACGGTATTCTAGGCTTTACCGAGCTTTTGAAAGAACCAAAACTATCAGGTGAAGAACAGCAGGAATACATCAATATTATTGAGAAAAGTGGAAAGCGAATGCTTAATATCATCAATGATATCATCAGTATTTCAAAAGTAGAATCAGGACAAATAGAAGTTTCCTTGTCAGAAACCAATGTAAATGAACAGATTGAATATATCCAAACCTTCTTTAAACCTGAGGCAAAACAAAAAGGAATACAGCTTATTATTTCGAAACAGTTATCTCCAATAGATACTTTAATAAAAACAGATCGGGAGAAAATCTATGCAATTCTAACCAATCTAGTCAAAAATGCCCTCAAATTTACAAATGAAGGTTCCATTGATTTAGGTTGTGTAAAAAAAGAGAAAAATTTGGAGTTTTATGTAAAGGATACCGGTCTGGGTATTTCCACTTCTCAGAAAAAAATAATATTCGAAAGATTCAGGCAAGCCAATGAAACCATTAGCCGTACTCATGAAGGTTCTGGGTTAGGATTGGCAATTTCAAAAGCCTATGTAGAAATGCTAGGCGGTAAAATCTGGGTCGAAAGCGAACAAGGAAAAGGAAGTGCCTTTTATTTTACTATCCCTTTCAATTCTGAATATAAACCTAAAGAAAAAACAATTGCTGAAAAAGTAAAGTCAGAAGCAAAAGAGGAAA
>JAEMQE010000029.1:4955-6758 GCA_022758945.1 Lentimicrobium sp.
AAAGACTTGGTTATTATTGCACAAACTGCTAACGGAATGCAGAGTGACCGTGACGATGCAATAGCTGCAGGATGCACTGATTATATTTCGAAACCTATAAATATTACAGATTTGGGCGTGTTGATACAAAAGTATTTCAAGAAATAAGACCTATAAATTGGATTTATATAACAGACCTATGAGGTTTTAAAAACCTCATAGGTCTTGAAGTATAACTCAATACCAAATCTTTGATGTAGTTGCATTCACTTCCATATTAATTTCTTTGCCAAAAATTAAAGCCCGATTGTCTCGAACGTGACCGGCTGGAAAATCAAATAGTACGGGATAATTGTATTCTTTTACCGCATTTAGAATAATTTCGCGATGCGTTCCTCCAAATAATGTGTCTTTTTCCACATCATAACTAAAATCACCTACAATTAGTCCTTTAAGATTTTTTAGTGCACCAGTTCTTTTTAAAGTGTACATCATTCGATCCACACGATACAAATCCTCACCAACATCTTCAATAAACAAGATTTTACCATACGTATTCACTTCAGAATTACTCCCAATCATCGAATTGAGTATTGATAAATTTCCGCCAATCAAGATTCCTTGAGCGCTTCCCTTTTTATTTAGAGGATTTGTCGGAATTTCAAAACCATAAGAATAACCAAATAAAGCTTTGTAAAGCGTTTGCTTCGTTTCATCAGATGCATGTTTCATTCCGCCGGGCATCGTGGCGTGAATGGTAGCAAAGCCAAGATTATGAATAGTTGTGTGCAAAGTGGTAATATCAGAAAAACCAACAACCCATTTTGGATTTTTTTCGAAAGCTGTAAAATCGATTTGGTCAATAATACGAACGGTTCCATAACCACCTCTGGAACACCAAATGGCTTTGACACTTTTGTTATTGAGAGCCAATTGCAAATCGCTTTGACGTTCTTCATCCGTTCCGGCAAAATGATTGTGCTTTTTAAACGCATTTTTTCCCACAATCACTTCCAGTCCCCAACTTTTGGCTAATGCAATACCCGGATCAATCTCAGTAGAATCCGGCACAAAACCTGCTGGAGCAACAATCATAATCGTATCTCCTTGTTTCAAATAGGGAGGTTTAATAAATTTCATTGATTTAGATTTATTTTGATCTTGTCGAATTACAATATTGTGTTTCATAGATTGATGGTGGGTTTTACATTGCACAAAAAAGAGTAAAATAAGAACTTGAATACAAATTACAGAAAATCTTTTTTGGTATTGAATAAGTTTCTTCGTCATAAATAATGTTATAAATATTGATGCTTTAAATTATGAAAATTCTTGAAAATTAAACTTCCAATCAACCTCTTTTTTATACCATAATTGCCCCTCAGAAACGACCAAAGGACAATCGAAATTATTGGTATATAATGCTCCGGTTCCAAGTCCTTGCGGCATCAAATTGTGTTGTAAAAATGTCCATTGTGCAATGGCATTTAATCCAATATTGGACTCCAAAGCCGAGGTAATCCACCAACCAATATTGTATTTTTCTGCTAATAAAATCCACTCTTTTGTTCCTCGAAAACCACCCACAAAACTGGGTTTTAAAATGATGTATTGCGGCTTGATTTTTTGTAATAATTCTTCTTTTTCTTCCAATGAAAACACGCCAATCAGTTCTTCGTCCAAAGCAATGGGAATTGGAGTGATTTTACACAGCTCTGACATACTGTCAGTATTGTTTTTTGGTATTGGTTGTTCAATACTATGCAATTTAAAACCAGCTAATTGTGTAATTTTATCTAAAGCTAAAGTTGTAGCAAAAGCACC
>JAEMQE010000065.1 GCA_022758945.1 Lentimicrobium sp.
TGGTGTGCTTATGCGATGGGAAGTTCAGGAGATAAAGTTGAAATTGACCCCGAAACTTTTAAAATTCTTGACGGTAAATTGTATTTGTTTTACAATGCCTACTTTAACAATACCTTAAAAAGTTGGAATAAAGACGAAGTGAATTTGAAGAAAAAAGCAGATGCGAATTGGAAAAAATTTACAAACTAATTAAAAATTATAAAAAAATGAAAAACCCTATTTTTATTTGGATTGTTAAACTCATAGCTGTTGCCATCCTAGTGCAAACATTGTATTTTAAATTCACAGGAGCCGAGGAAAGTGTTTATATTTTCCAAACATTAGGTGTAGAACCTTATGGTAGAATTGGTTCAGGAATTGTAGAATTGATTGCGTCAATTTTGATTTTAATTCCAAGAACTACACTTTTAGGTGCATTGTTAGGAATTGGCACGATGGTTGGTGCTATTTTTTCACATATTTTTGTGTTAGGTATTGTGGTAAAAGAGGACGGTGGGACATTGTTTGCATTGGCTATAATTACTTTAATCTGTTGTTTGATTTTGGTATATAATCAAAAAAATAAAATTCCAGATTTATTACGTTTGAAACTATAAACATCTAAATTTCGATATAAAACGTATATAACGATACAAACAAATAACTACTAATTATGCTTATTCCTGCTATCCAAAAAACGCTCAATGAATTGTCTGATTTAGTATCGAAACTTTCCGATAATGAGTATTGTTTTCCTTGTTATGACTTAAGTAACGCTACGATTGGAGAGCACACTCGCCATATTATCGAAATGTTTCAATGTTTAGAAAACCAGTATGAAAACGGGATTGTTAATTATGATAATCGAAAGAGAGATCATTTAATTCAAACCAATTCGGCTTTCGCCAAAGATTGTATTGCTGCCATTTTAAATCAAATAGAAAAACCGAATAAAAATCTTCAATTGCAACAAATTGTTGATGAGGAAGAACTTTTAATAGACAGTAATTACCACCGAGAATTACTCTATAATTTCGAGCATTGTATTCACCATCAGGCTTTAATAAAAGTGGCGATTTTGCAAAATGCTACTATTGCAATCGATGAAAATTTTGGTGTTGCACGTTCCACAATCGAATACAGAAATCAATGTGTACAGTAAGTTTCGTTGCTTCAAATGGCAAAATTATCATTACTTCAAATCGAGATGAAAAAGTCATTAGACCAAGTGCTATCGAGCCCAAAAATTATTCCATAAACAACAAAAACATCATTTTTCCAAAGGATCCAAAAGCAGGAGGAACTTGGTTTGCCGTTGATGAATCAGGAACAATTCTCGTTTTGTTAAATGGTGCCAATGAAAAACACAAAGTAACACTTCCGTATCGCAAAAGTCGTGGTTTGATTGTTTTGGATGTTATTAGTAGCTTGTCGCCAAAGGATTTTTGGCAAGAAATAAACTTAGAGAACATCGAACCTTTTACTTTGGTTTTATTCCAAAACAATGAACTTTTTCAGTTGCGCTGGAATGGAATTAATAAAGAAAGTATAGTATTAGATACAGAAAAAAATCACGTTTGGTCTTCGGTGACTTTATATCCTGCAGCAATTAGAGAAAATCGGACCAATTGGTTTCATTCATTTTTAGATTCAAATGCAATTTTATCCGAATCAGAAATGCTTCATTTTCATCGCCATACTGAAAAAGACAACCCCGAAAATGGCTTGGTCATTAATCGAAATGACGAATTAAAAACACTGAGCATTACCCAATCCGTGATCGAAATGAATAAAGTCGCTATCTTGCATTATGATTTGATTGCCAATAAAGATTTCGAAACCACATTCATTATAATTTAAGTTATTCAAATTTGACCCGAATTATGACGAACAGGCGAAGCAAACTTTTCTTCCACAAACTATTTCATTGGGAATACTGGCCTTTCCAGATTGTGTATATTCCCATTTATTTTCTTTGGGTATTTTATTCCATTAAAGCGAAGTCGCTATTTTTCTTTAATGCGTCTAATCCAACTATAAAAAACGGTGGATTTATAATGGAATCCAAAAAAGCAATTTATAATCTTATTCCGCAACAATATTACCCCAAAACCGAGTTGATTATTGAAGGAACTCCATTAGAAGAAATTCTAAAAACTGTCGAAAATTCAGGAATTCAATATCCTTTTATCGCCAAGCCAGACATAGGATTGCGAGGTTCTGCCGTAAAAAAAATTCATAATCGAAAAGAGTTAGAATCGTATAGTAACAAAGCCAATTTTGATTATGTTGTACAAGATTTAATTCCTTATGAAAGCGAAGTTGGTATTTTTTATGTGCGTTATCCTGATGAAAAACAAGGCAGAATAACCGGAATTGTTTCCAAAGAATTTCTAATTATTAAAGGTGATGGCGTTTCAACCATCGAGAATTTAATTAAAAAAAATCCACGTTACGAATTGCAGCTAAAGGTTTTAAAACAAGAATATGGCAAGAAATTGTTGGACATTTTACCAAAAGGAGAAAAGCTAAATTTAGTTCCCTACGGAAATCACGCTCGTGGTGCAAAATTCATTGATGGAAGCCATTGGATTAGCCCCGAATTAACCGAAACATTCAACGAAATGTGTTTGCAAATTCCTGGTTTTTATTTTGGAAGATTAGATATTATGTACAACACGTGGGAGGAGCTAGAACGCGGCGAGAATTTTTCAGTAGTTGAATTAAATGGAGCCGCCAGTGAACCCACTCATATTTACGACCCAAAGCATTCTTTGCTTTTTGCTTGGAAAGAACTCGCCAGGCACATTACGTATATGTATGAAATAAGTGTTCTAAACCACAAAAAAGGAATTCCATATTTAGCTCACAAAGAAGGGGTGAAAGAGTACAAATTGCATTTAGAACAAAGTAATAAGATTGTTAATTTCTAATTGATGAAATCACTCAAGAACATATTTATTGGATTTATGGTGAGCTTTCTGGGTTCGCTTCCTTTGGGCTATTTGAATATTATTGGTGTTGAAATTTATTCAAAATCGGGAATAAATGCTTTGGTTCCGTATTTATTAGGCGTAATTGTAATCGAGGCAATTGTCATTTATCTCACCGTAATTTTTGCAAATCAGTTGGCAGAAAACAAAAAATTAATGAAGGCGATTGATTTTTTTGCCGTATTTTTCTTTTTACTGTTGGCCTATTTGTTTTACGCAAATTCAAATCAAGCTTCGGAAAAACATAATTATTTGGAGGATTATGTTCACTATTCTCCTTTTCTTATCGGGATGGTTTTGTGTGGATTGAATTTTCTTCAAATACCATTTTGGATGGGATGGAATTTGTACTTAATGAATGCCAATGCTATTTCATTAGCCCAAAAATTCAAATTTTATTATATTTTCGGGACTTTAGTGGGGACTTTTTTTGGGATGCTAGCGGTAATTGTATTGTTGGATTCATTGTCACAAAGCACTCTTTCCTTTTCTAAACATATTATGCCAATTGCGATTCCATTGTTTTTTGTGGTTTTGGCTTTTATACAAATGGTCAAAGTGTATAAAAAGTATTTTCGCCAATTATAATCTTTCTATGAAACAGGCATATTCATATCGTAAGCCAAAATATAATAGTTGTTATTGTTAAATTGGAAATCACTAATAACAGTCCATTTTAGTTTTTCGGTATGCGCTTTATAGGAAGGAATATTGGTTTTGTTGATGAAAGTCAAGCTTAATGGATATTTTTTCACAACGTGAATTCGCATAAATTCAAACAGTAAATTAATCAATCCTTTTCCTCTGTATTTTTTGTCAATGCAGATCGGTCCGTACTGAAAACTAGTGATTGCATTTATTTCAAAATCTAAAAATTTAAGCTTTGGAAACAAGCTAATCATATATTCGAAAAGAGGATATTGACTAAAGAAATCCCAACTTTCGGCAAAAATATAAGCGATGATTTTGTTATTGTCTTTAGCGATAAAAAGGCCTTCATTATTGATAACATAAGTCAATTGTTCGACGGAAAAAGGTGTAGTAACAAACCCTGATTTCTTTTCTTCTTCGGTTAAATTGGAGACGAGATATTGTTTTTGCAAGTCCAAAACGCCATCAATATCACTTAATTTTGCTACTTCAAGTTGTATGTTTTTCATTATTTTTAACGAATTCTAATGTTGGTTAATTCCTGCCCAAAATTAAGAAAAAATAATAGGAATCTAAATTTAAAATTACAAACAATACCTTGCTTTAAATCATTTTTTTTAAAGTTTTTGTTTATTTTCGCTTTATGAAAAATATTATCATCACAGGAACTTCAAGAGGAATTGGCTATGAGTTGGCTTTGCAGTTTGCCAATGCCGGTCACAATGTATTGGCGATTTCCAGAAAAACACCTCAAACTTTATTGGGAAACAAAAACATCACTTGTCTCTCAGTCGATTTATCCGATGAAAATGAAATGGAAAAGGTTGAAAATTTCCTTTCCCATTCCTGGAAAAAAGTGGATGTGATAATTCACAATGCCGGAAGTTTGTTGTTGAAACCTTTCTCAGAAACATCCCAAAATGATTTCGAAAATATCTATAAAGTAAATGTTTTTGGTGTTGCTAATTTAACGCGTGCATGCTTACCTTATTTGCAAAAAGGAAGTCATGTTGTAACCATAAGTTCAATGGGTGGAATTCAAGGAAGTCTCAAATTCGCGGGGCTTGCGGCTTACAGTTCCAGTAAAGGAGCAGTGATTACCTTGTCAGAATTACTCGCCGAAGAATACAAAGAAAGAGGGATTTCATTCAATGTTTTGGCTCTTGGCGCAGTCCAAACCGAAATGTTGCAAGAAGCATTTCCGGGTTATGAAGCGCCAATTACCGCAAAGGATATGGGTAATTATATTTTTGATTTTGCTTTGACCGGAAACAAATATTTCAACGGAAAAGTGTTGCAAGTATCCTCTACCAACCCATAATTATTGTTTTGATGTTAGTTAAATAGTGGAAAAATGGCAAAAAAGAAGCATAGGAAAGAGATCTCACAAGAGACGATTCAAGAGGTAGTACAAGAATCTGAAGTTGAAGTGAACCCGAAGAAAATGAATTCGTTTTATGCTTGGGACGAGGACATTTTGGTGCTAAATATATTGGGCACTCCAGCTGCGAAGCGTGATGTCATTGGTAAAGTTAAAGGAAACCAACTCAAAGTCAGCGTTACCGAATCTCCTCGAGCAGGAAAGGCAACCGATCACATGGTACGTTTTTTGGCCAAAGAATTTCAAGTCTCTACAAAAGATATTGAAGTGGTTTTTGGAAGATTTAATGTGAATAAACAATTACGGATTAAAAATATAATTGATTTGCCATCAGAAGTTTCTAAAGAGATAGAAAACAAACCTAATTTATAACTGCTAACTTTAAAGTAATTGTCCGAAACACTCTCTAAATATCTTCCCGAACACGCCGTAAAACCAGTTTTTGAGCTGATTGTTGTCAACCAAGTGCATCTCAAAATCGTGAATGAACGAGTGACTCGACACGGCGATTATCGAAAAGGATTGAGCGGAAAACACGAAATTACCGTCAATGCCAATTTGAATAAATACAAGTTTTTAATTACACTAGTTCACGAAATTTCGCATTTGGTTGCTTTTGAAAAATTTGGCCGCAGCATAAAACCACACGGAAATGAGTGGAAATATTCTTTTCAGCGATTGATGATTCCATTTATTCGCCCTGAGATTTTCCCTAATCATTTATTGCCTTTATTGGCACGGCATTTCAAAAATCCTTCTGCAAGTAGTGATACTGATGCTACTTTATCATTGGCATTGAAACAGTTTGATGTTCAAAACGATAAAAACCATATCTTTGAGATTCCTTACGGAAGTGTTTTTAGAATTCACAATGGAAAAATTTTCAAAAAAGGTGCATTAAGAACCAAACGTTTCGAATGCTTGGAAATTAGTTCAGGAAGAACCTATCTTTTTAATCCAAATGCTGAGGTGGAATTATTGCCGAGTTGAAAACCCAAATCACAACTCAAAAAATTGATAGCATAATATTTATTAATACTAAAAAGATTAATGATGAAAGACATATTCGATTTTTTAATGATTTCTGGGGTTATACTCGGAATAATCTTCATAGTTGCAACTCAATTTTCTAAAAACGGAAGAGATAAATCTATTATTTATTTGAATTTAGTAGTTTTATTTCTAATGTTAAATAATCTCCAGGCTTTAACACTCGAAACAGTTTTTTCGGACGCCAATTTTTTCATTAAACGGTTACAAATTCCTTGGTATGTACTCATATTTCCGTCTTTTTACACCTTTTTAATTTATTATCTTAAGATTGAAAGGAAGAAATCCTCCTTTGTTTATGTCTCTATTTCGCTATTTATATTTGAAATAGCCATAAGAATTGTGTTGATCCCTCATTTCTTTAATGAAAATAATAATTTTTTTATTGCAAAATATGCACAAATTGAGGAAATAATAAATGCTTCCTATTCCGTATTTCTCTTTATAAAAGCAATTATCATACTTTTCAATTATTCAGAATTGTACCAACAAGTTTTAACTTTTGATAATGTAAAATGGCTTAAAAATTTTATGTTTTTTGGCAGTTTTGTCATACTTATGTGGGTTTGTGCCATAGTATTAAATTTAGACAAGGTATTAAATCGTCAAGTTTTTATCTATTATCCGTTACGATTAAGCAGTACGGGGCTTTTGTATTGGATTAGTTATCA
>JAEMQE010000045.1 GCA_022758945.1 Lentimicrobium sp.
AAGTATTTTTATGCCTTTAATCTCGTTAATTTAAATGACTATTTAGTATGAAAAAGTATGATGTAGTAGCTATTGGCGAATTAAATGTAGATTTAATTTTAAATGGCATAAAAGGAAGTGTTGAAATAGGCAAAGAGATATTTGCAAATGATATGTTGTTGACTCTGGGTAGTTCAACAGCAATTTTTGCAGCCAATGTTTCTTCTTTGGGTTCCAAAACTGCTTTTGTTGGTATGATTGGCAAAGATAGTTTTGGTCAATTGGTAAAAGATAGCCTCGTGAGCAAAGGTGTGAGTACCGATTTTATTATCGAAACAGAGAAATATGCCACCGGAGTTACTGTGGGAATGAGCTATGGTGAAGAAAGAGCCATGGTTACGTATCAGGGGCCAATGGATGTTATGACTTTTGATGATATCGACAAGTCGGTTTTTGAACAAACCAAGCACATTCATATTTCGTCCGTGTTTTTTCAAGCCGGATTAAAGCATGATTTGGTAAAAATACTCAAATATGCCACCGAAAAAGGGATAACTACTTCGCTCGATGTGCAATGGGATCCAAGTGAAAAATGGGATTTTGATTACAACGCAATTCTGCCCTATGTAACCGTTTTTATGCCAAACGAAACTGAAATAACACTTTTAACGCATTCCGAAAGTTTGGATGAAGCCATTGAAAAAGTAAAGCCCTTAATTAATATTTGTGTCATAAAACAAGGAAATAAAGGCTCTATTCTTTTACAAAAAGGCAGCGAATCAGTGTTTTTAACCTCATTTTTGAATACCCAAGTGGTTGATGCAATTGGAGCTGGAGACAGTTTCAATTCTGGCTTTATTTATCAATTTGTAAAAGGAGGAAGTCCCAAAGAATGTCAAAGATTTGGGAATTTAATGGGAGCTATTAATACCACTTCTGCCGGAGGAACGGGTGCTTTTGCGTCCAAAGAAGCAGTTGTTCAATTAGCACAAGAAAAATTTAGTCAAACAATAACATTATGACGTTACAAGAAAAACTTCAACAGTGCAGGAACGACAAAACAGCGTTGTTAGCAACAAACTTTTATAATTTCGAAACACTTCAGGCTGTTTTGTTAGCTGCATCGGCAGAGAACTCACCAGTTTTGCTTCAACTCACCAAATCGTCGATTGATTATATGGGTTTGAAAATGGCTGTTGCAATGGCTCGTCAAGGTTTGGCTGATTATAATCTAACAGGTTGGGTGCATTTAGATCATGGAAATTCAGTAGAATTAGTTCAAAGTTGTTTGGATGCAGGATTCGACTCGGTCATGATTGATGCCAGTGAAAAATCGTTAGAAGAAAATATCGAAACTACTTCGAAAGTGGTAGAAATGGCGAAAAAATATGGTGCTAATGTTGAAGCTGAATTGGGTTTCATTGCTAAATTAGGCCAGAGTCAAGACGGGGCTTATACTACAGTTGAAGAAGCTACCAAATTTGTATCGGAAACAGGAATTGACGCTTTGGCAATAGCAATTGGATCAGCTCATGGTTTTTACAAATCTGCTCCACATTTGAATATAGATCGTTTAAAAGAGATTCATGAAGCGATACCAACCGTTTTGGTTTTGCATGGAAGTTCGGGTATTCCTCATGACATGGTACAAGCAGCCATTCGTAATGGAATTTCAAAGGTGAACTTGGCAACCGAGATTAAGGATAATTTTATGCGTTCACTCAAAGAAATACTCTTGAATTCGAATGAAATTGATTTACGAAAAGTATTTCCACAAGCAACGCTAAAAGTGAAAAATCTATTGATTGAAAAATATAAAATGGTGAATTTCACAAATTAAATTTTTTCGAATTTGAAAATAAATTTTTCGAATCGATTTTTTAGATTTATATGAATTATAAAAAATACAAATTGAATGACAACTACTGATTTTTGGGTTATTGGTGCTTTTACAGTATTAGTTTTGGTTATCGGAGTTTCCTTTTCCAAAACTTCGGGCAAGGATATCAAATCATTCTTTGCTGCTGGCGGCGAGGTGCCCTGGTGGATTAATTCTCTATCATTATTCATGGGATTTCATTCTGCAGCAACCTTTGTAGTTTGGGGATCAATAGCCTATTCTTCGGGTTGGGTGGCTATTACAATTCAATGGACCATGGTATTTGCAGGAGTTTTGTTAGCTGTTATTACAGCTCCAAAATGGAACAAAACCAAATCCCTCACAGCAGCAGAATATATTACAAACAGGTTAGGTTCAACTGTTCAGAAATCGTATTCCTATTTATATTTGGCAGTTATGGTATTTTCAACCGGTGTTGCTTTGTATGCTATTGGTGTTATTCTGCAGGGAGTTACAGGATTTACTTTGTATCATAGTATTATATTGCTGGGTATTATTATTGTTTTATACACCACATTAGGTGGTTTATGGTCAGTTGTAGTAACCGATGTTCTTCAATTTGTTATTTTGATGGCGGTTACTATCATCGTGTTCATTCTGTCATTAAAGAAAATTGGTGGATTTGAGAATTTTCTCAACACACCACATCCTGCCGGATTCCTGAATTTAGCTAATCAAGAATACACCTGGCCATTTTTGATTGCCTTTGGTTTTTACAACTTTTTATTCCTTAGTGGCCAATTTGGCTTTGTACAGCGTTATACCAGTGTGAAAACACCAAAAGACGCCAGCAAAGTGGGTTTTATGTTTGGTGCTTTATATGTTATTGTTCCCATTATCTGGATGTTACCACCTATGATTTTCCGATTTACTAATCCGGGATTAATTGGTGCAGAAAATGAAAATGCTTATTTGGAAATGAGTAAAGCTGTGCTGCCTCAGGGAATGTTGGGATTAATGGTGATTGCTTTAATCATGGCTTCAACAAGTAATTTACAAGGAGTTCTTAATATCTCATCGGGTGTTATTACAAACGATCTGTATAAACTTATTTTCCCAACATCAAGTGAGAAAAAATTATTGTTGGTGGCAAAATTTGCAAATATTTTTTTTGGAATTGTAATGACTGCTCTAGCATTATTAATTCCTCAGATGGGAGGAGTAACCAAAGTAGTAATTTCAATTGGAGCATTAACAGGCGGACCCATGTTTATACCCATTTTATGGTCATTATTTTCCAAGAGGCAAAATGGAAAAAGTGCAATTACAGTCACAACACTCTCATTGATATCATTATTTTTCTTGAAATTCATTCTTCCAATGATTACAAATTTCAAACTGGAAACTGGTCCGGAAATGGTATGGGGAGTTATTATACCAACTTTATTAATTGTCATTTCCGAAATCTGGCTAAGGATAAAAAATTACGACAATAAAGAATACAACGATTATATGTTATATCAAAAAAATAAAATTGTTGAAACAAATGATTATACTATTGAAGCTGATCAGGAAAACAAACTGGGTATAAGAAAGATTGGTATTGGAATTGGAGTAACAGGACTTATTATTCTGACTATCGGAATTTTAGCTGTTAAAAATCAACTGTATGGTATTGTTTCCGGATCTTTCCTGATACTAATAGGTTCGGTAATTTTTTATTATTCTTACCAAAAAAATAAGAAGTGATGATTCATAGTTTAGATAACAATAAAAGAGAAAATAAACAGGAAATTTTAAACACTGAATTTGTTGTAGTAGGTGGCGGACTTGCAGGAGTTTGCGCTGCTGTTGTTGCTGCTCGTAAAGGCACAAAAGTAATTTTGATACAAGACCGCCCCGTTTTAGGTGGAAATGCCTCTAGTGAAGTTCGTATGTGGATAATGGGCGCTACATCGCATGGTGGAAATAACAATCGCTGGTCGCGCGAAAGCGGATTATTCAACGAAATTTTGCTCGATAATTTGTATCGAAATAAAGAAGGAAACTCTATTGTGTTTGATACTATTCTGCTTGAAAAAGTGCTTGAAGAGCCAAATATTACTTTGCTGCTCAACACGATGGTTTTTGGAGTAGAAAAAAGTAATGATGAAACTATCTCTACTGTAATTGCATTTAATGCTCAGAATTCTACCGAATATAATATCTTTGGAAAATTATTTTGCGATGCCTCGGGCGATGGAATTTTGGGCTATCAGGCAGGTGCACACTTCCGAATGGGAGCTGAATCAAAAGAGGAATTTGGCGAATTATTTACACCCACCGAAGAATATGGTGGTTTGCTGGGACATACCATTTATTTTTTCAGCAAAGATGTTGGAAAACCTATAAAATATGTGGCTCCAAGTTTTGCTTTGAAAGATATTCCTACTAAAATTCCACGTTTTGGGAATATAAGCACAAACGAACAAGGAAATCATTTTTGGTGGTTTGAGTATGGTGGACGCATGGACACTATCCATCAAACAGAAGAGATAAAAATGGAGCTTTGGAGCATCGTTTACGGTGTTTGGGATTATATTAAAAACTCAGGGAATTTTCCAGAAGCAGAAAATATGACTTTGGAATGGGTGGGCACAATTCCCGGAAAACGTGAAAGTCGTAGGTTCGATGGTCATTATATGCTTACCCAGCAAGATATTGTAGAACAACGCGAATTTTACGACGCAGTCTCTTATGGTGGCTGGGCAATTGACCTGCATCCTGCCGAGGGTGTGTATTCGGCAAAAGACGGTTGCAATCAATTCCATTCAAAAGGCATTTATGACATACCTTACCGAGTTTTTGTTAGTAAAAACATCAAAAATCTATTTGTTGCAGGTCGCTTAATTTCTGCTTCACATGTAGCTTTTGGAAGTACCCGCGTAATGGCTACAACTGCACACGGCGGTCAAGTAGTTGGAATGGCTGGGGCTCTTTGTCTGCAAAACGGTATGTTACCTGCAGATTATATCGATACTGAAAAAATAAAAGAACTTCAACAAGAGTTAAATCTGATTGGACAAAGCATTCAAAATGTTCCACTTTCAAGCAAAGGAAACTTGGCCGCTGAAGCAAAGATTCAAAGTTCAAGTAGTTTAGAACTTAAACAAATAGCTTTTGACGGTACTTGGACACCACTTGTATATTCTTCAGCACAAATTTTACCACTAAAAGCAAACGTTAAATATAGTTTTGAGATAGAAGTTGACGTGGCGCGAGATTCAAAACTTGAGGTGGAATTGCAAGGCAGCATGAAGGTTCAAAACTATACACCAGACTTAATGATTGAAAGTAAATTAATTGATTTAAAGCCTGGTATTCAGAAGGTAAAAATAGATTTTTCAGAGAGTTTAACTGCCGATCAATATGCTTTTGTTATTTTTAGAGAAAATAAAGACATTCAAATACGTTGCAGTGAACAAAGAATGACTGGAATTGTAACAGCTTATAATAAAATAAATAAAGCTGTTAATAATTACGGAAAGCAAACACCACCAGAAAATAGCGGATTTGACAGTTTTGAATTTTGGACACCAGAACGTCGTCCAAAAGGACATAATATTGCTATGAATATAAGTCCATCTTTGAATGATTTTGCAGTCGAAAATATCATCAATGGAATTATACGACCATATATTCGACCCAATGCATGGGTTGCCGATTTAAAAGACCTTCAGCCTACATTGAAGTTAAATTGGAATGAAAAAAAGAGCATAAATTCCATTCAATTATTTTTAGATTGCGACTATGATCATCCGATGGAAAATGTAAATTGGGATCATCCTGAATATGTTATTCCGTTTGTATTGAGGAATTATAAGATTATGGATGACAACGGAAATACAATCGCTGAAACAAATGCTAATTACCAAGCTATCAACACTATAAAATTTGATGTACCTTTGAACACCAAAGAATTAAGTATTGTTTGTGAACATCCATCAGATATTGTACCTGCATCCATCTTCCAAATTATTGTATCGTAACTTTTTTTATGAGAAAAATATTCATCTTCGCACTTGTAATTTTGTTAGGTTTTACTGCTTCTGCAGTCAATTTACAACCAACAATAGAGAATGCTACATACAGAATCAGCATTCCTATTGATTTTGGAGTTAATCCTCGTTTCGTGGTTACCCAAAAAGCTACAAATATTAGTCGTGAAGTGCGTCCTGAAGTTAGGGTTGCTTTTTCGGGTTCCGAACCTAAAATCAAAGCCACCACTGTGGATAAATACGATGGAATTATCGCATGGAGTACCAAAAAAGGTGACGTAACAGATATTTTTAAATTGGAAGGCGAAAATTTATTAGCAAAAAGCTATACGCAAGTTGGTAATAAATTGATTTTCAATTTTGGAAAAGGAAAGTACGCACAGGTAAAGCTTGAGGTTGAATTAGCTCAAAATGAAAATGAATCGCCTTCATTTATTATGGGAATGATTCCATTAAAAAATGGTTATTTTTCACTTGGTTTTGTTGGAATTTCAGAAACAAATCCTGAGAAAATTGACTTTTTGTATCAACCATTAGCTTGGTCGTGGAGACGTTTCCCATCACAAAGTTGTATGACAGAAGAGGCTTTTTGTACAACGGCAGCAACCTTCATAAATTTGAATAATTATACAGAAGGTATAGCTCCCGCACCCGAAATGATACCATACAGATATGCTTTGGCTGAAAACTGGAGCAATAAAAACGGTAATAAGATTGGTGAAGGTTTTGCTTACACACAAAGAAAAGGAAATAGTTTATTTGGATTAGGACTTCGTAATTCGAGAGGAAAAGCACAGCCTACTGTCTTTGCA
>JAEMQE010000009.1 GCA_022758945.1 Lentimicrobium sp.
CGTGGCAAATGATTGGCAAATAGACATGTTCGGCCAAAATCTTCTTCTTAGGGCTGAACGATCCGGAAAGGGAAAAGGAAGAATTTATTCCTTCAACGTACAAGGCTATGATGAATCATATAATTGGTTCGATCAAATTGTAACGGTAACTGTACCTCATGATAAAGGAAAAGAGATAAGTGTAACTACCAAACCTGCTACAAATCACAAATCGTCAATAAGTGGCAATCCAATTGAAAATTTGCCATTTGCATCAAAAGTTTGGCCTAATCCAAGTACAAATAGTTTTAACCTTGAAGTGCAATCTACTTCGGATGAAAAGGTAGTGCTAACTGTATTTGATATCAATGGACGTTTACTTTCGAACCTAAATGCAAATAGCAATCAAACTACTTCATTTGGTAAGGATTTGAAGGCTGGAACATATCTAATTTTAGTGAGACAAGGAAATAATTCCAATACTATTAAAGTAGTGAAACAATAAACAACTGAGAAGAATTTGATTATTTTAGAGGCTGCACTTTAATCGGGCAGCCTCTTTTGCGTTTATTTATAAAAGTGATGCGTTTCTAAAATTCTACTTGATTAATATCTCCCCAATTTTCAACGCACATTTCTCCCCGTCAATTGCTGCCGAAATAATGCCTCCAGCATAACCAGCGCCTTCTCCACAAGGATACAAGCCTTTTATATGAACGTGTTCCAACGTTTCTGCATCTCTGGGAATGCGCACTGGCGAGGATGTTCTCGATTCTGGCGCGTGAAGAACGGCTTCATTGGTCAAAAAACCTCGCATTGATTTTCCAAATTCGATAAAACCTTCTCGCAATATTTGGGTAAGAAATCCTGGAAAAACCTGTCCCATTTCTATTGAAGTCGTTCCGGGAACATAAGACGTTTTTGGAATATTTGAGGATACTTTGTTTTGGGTGAAATCGACCATTTTTTGGGCTGGAACTCGTTGCGTCTCTCCAGCCAAATTCCACGCTTTTTGCTCAATACTTTTTTGGAATTCCATTCCAGCCAAAGCACCAAATTTGGCAAACGGCTTGAAATCTTCGAGTTTCAATTCGACCACAATTCCGGAATTAGCGGTAGCTTGATCTCTTTTGGATGGTGACCAACCATTGGTAACCACTTCGCCCGGACTTGTCGCACAAGGCGCAATCACACCACCGGGACACATACAAAACGAATACATTCCTCTTCCTCCTACTTGCTTCACGATGGAGTATGGCGATGGCGGCAAATGTTGACCACGATAATCGCAACTGTACTGAATGCTGTCAATTAATGATTGTGGATGCTCGGCTCGAACGCCCAATGCAAAAGCTTTGGCTTCGATAAAAATTTGTTTTCTGTCTAATAATTCAAAAATATCGCGGGCTGAATGCCCTGTGGCTAGGATTATTTTATTGGCCAAAATTGTGTCGCCATTTTTGGTCACGATGCCCTGCACTTCATTATTTTTGATAAGAATATCGGTCAGTCGAGTTTCGAAAAGGACTTTACCTCCCATTTCGATAATTTTTTCCCGCATATCCTGAATAATTTGCGGCAATTTATTGGTTCCAATATGAGGATGGGCATCCACCAAAATATCGTGTGAAGCACCGTAAGCAACAAATAATTCTAAGATTCGGGTTACGTCGCCCCGTTTTTTGGAACGCGTGTATAATTTTCCGTCCGAATAGGTTCCTGCTCCGCCTTCGCCAAAACAGTAATTGGAATCTTCATCCACAATATGGTCTACATTAATGGCTTTCAAATCTCTTCGTCTTCCTCGAACATCTTTTCCACGCTCAATGAGTATTGGCTTTAATCCCAATTCAATTAATTGTAAAGCGGCAAATAATCCAGCTGGACCAGCACCGACAACGATAACTTCTTGAGCGTTTTCGACATTTTTGTATTCCGGCAATTCAATTTTAGCTTCCTGAATGGGTTCTCCAACTAGATAAATAGTGACTTTCAAATTGAATTTCACTGCTTTTTGGCGTGCATCAATCGAACGTTTTAGAATAGAAATATGTTGGATTTCATTAGCATCGACCCGAATTAATTTGGAAATATATTGTTTGAGCAACAATTCGTTTGTAGCTATTTCCGGTGATACTTGAAAGAGAAGTTCTTGTGGCATTTTATAGTGAAATTTATGGAAATAATTTATAAATATCTTCCCGTTTGGCAAATCTGGCAAGTTCTATAACTTCTCCATCGAAATAAAATCCCAATCTATATTTTCCAATTCTAATTCTATAAGCTTCCGAATGACCTTTCATCTTTTTAATATTTGAAATACTTTGTATACTCTCGGAATTCTCAAGTAACACAATAACTTCAACGATGTCTTCCTTCAAAGTTGAATCTTTAATTTTTAATAAATCTTTAGAAAATAATTTTCCAAATTTAACCCTCACGATTGCAAGATTTTCATAATTTCTTCCCTTGAAACAAATTCTGTTCTATCGGCTTCTTGCATTAAAATAAGCATTCCTATATCCTCTTTTTCTTCATCGGATAAATTATTGAATTGACTTGTTTGTTTATTTTTTACATAAGTTTGCACAGCATTTTCTATCAATCCTTTAACGCTTGTTTTTTCAAATATTGAAATTACTTTCAATTTAGTTAAAGTAGTTTCGTCTATATCAATTAATTTTCTCATTGGAAATATTTTTACACAAATATATATCATATATATGATATATACAAAACAAAAAAACTTTGTAACTTTACATTCTAAAAACATTCAAAATGTCTCGACAAATAAAACTAATATGGGATTTTCGTGGACCTGCTTCGGCAAAAACGGCCGAACATCACGAGATTCATTTGAAGGAATATATTCTTGCCGAAAAATTATCTCCAAATATCACTGGATTTGAAATCCTTAGCGAAATGCATGCAATAGCATTTATGGTCGTAACAGATGAGAATATGATTCAAGTGCGAGATGCATTGAAACCAAATCGTGCAGAGTTGTTTGAATAGATTTGCTTTGAGTTTATTGCTTTGACTGATTCCTAATTTGCCACTTCGCTTATAAATTTGATACGCATCAGGCGCAATTCTTCAAGGTCATAATCGCCTTCAAATTCTTTCAAAGCATTTTCAATGTTATCTGAATGCGATTCCATAAAATAATCATGAATTTCTTCTTGTTGGTCGTCATCCAGCATTTCATCAATCCAATATTTGATGTTCAGCTTGGTACCAGAATTCACAATTTGTTCCATTTCAGAAATCAAAGCCTCCATAGTCAACCCCTTGGAAGAAGCAATGTCATTTAATGGTAATTTCCTATCTATATTTTGAATGATATACAATTTATTAACTGAATTTACTCCAGTAGATTTAACAACCAAATCATCCGGTCTAATAATATCATTTTCCTCGACATAATGGCTGATTAGTTCAATAAATTCCTTGCCATATTTCTTTGCTTTTCCTTCTCCGACACCGTGAGTATTTATTAACTCATCAATAGAAATTGGGTATTTCAAGGCCATATCTTCAAGTGATGGATCTTGAAAAACTACAAAAGGAGGAACGCCTAATCTTTTAGCCACCTTTTTACGTAAGTCACGTAACATTCCCATTAAAACCTCATCAGCAACTCCAGTGCCTTTTGCTGCAGTTACAATAGCTTCGTCTTCAGTTTCATTGTATTCATGATCTTCTGACATCATAAAAGAAACTGGTTTTTTGATAAAATCTAATCCTTTTTTGGTGATTTTTACAACACCATAAGTTTCTATATCTTTAGATAATAATCCATCAACTAATACTTGTCGCAATAAAGCCATCCAATATTTTTCATCACGGTCAGAGCCACAACCAAAAAAAGTTTGGCTATCCGTTCTATGTGCTTTTATGACTGCGTTTACACGACCTATAAGAGTAAAAACAACTTCTTTGGATTTATAGATATGTTTTGTATCACGGACCACTTCGAGTAATTTAACGACTTGATCTTTTGCTTCAATCTTAACTTTTGGATTGCGAACATTATCATCCATATCGCCTCCTTCACCCGTTTCGTTATCGAATTCTTCACCAAAATAATGCAAGAGAAATTTCCTCCTTGACATCGAAGTTTCAGCATAAGCCACAACTTCCTGCAATAATGCGAAACCTATTTCCTGCTCGGCTACGGGTTTTCCAGATAAGAATTTCTCCAGTTTTTCTACATCTTTATACGAATAATAAGCTAGGCAATGTCCTTCGCCTCCATCACGACCTGCACGACCAGTTTCTTGGTAATAACTTTCCAATGATTTTGGAATATCGTGATGAATCACAAAACGCACATCGGGTTTGTCAATTCCCATCCCGAAAGCAATTGTTGCAACGACTACATCTACATCTTCCATAAGAAACATATCCTGATGTTTGGCTCGCGTTTTTGCATCTAAACCTGCATGATAAGGCACAGCACTTATTCCGTTAACTTGTAAAACTTCGGCAATAGCCTCAACTTTTTTACGACTTAAACAATAAATAATTCCTGATTTGCCTTTGTGCTGTTTTATAAAACGAATAATATCGGATTCGATATTTTTGGTTTTGGTACGAACTTCATAATATAAATTTGGCCTGTTAAACGAAGCTTTATAAGTTGTTGCGTCAACCATATCCAGGTTTTTCAGGATATCTTCCTGCACTTTTGGAGTCGCTGTAGCAGTAAGACCTATAACAGGAACATCACCTAATTGCTTGATAATATGCTTAAGATTTCTATATTCAGGTCTAAAATCGTGGCCCCATTCTGAGATGCAATGCGCTTCATCAATGGCAACAAATGAAATAGGTACAGTTTGAAGAAAATTGACATATTCTTCTTTTGCTAAAGATTCCGGAGCAACATATAAGAGTTTAGTTAAACCAGAAGTAATATCATTTTTGACTTGAGTAATTTCAGTTTTGGTGAGTGAAGAGTTTAAAACATGTGCAACCCCATTTTCAGAAGATAAACTTCGAATGGCATCGACTTGATTTTTCATTAAGGCAATTAAAGGAGAAACAACGATGGCTGTTCCTTCTTGAACTAAGGCAGGCAATTGATAACAAAGTGACTTGCCGCCGCCTGTAGGCATAATCACAAAAGTGTTTTCTTTATTGAGAATACTTTTTATAACTTGTTCCTGTAAACCTTTGAATTGGCTGAAGCCAAAATACTTCTTTAATGCTGCGTTGATGTCAATTTCGTTTGAATTCATTCTTTATTAATGGTATTTTATCTAAATTTGCGACACATAAAGATACTAATTTCTTTTACATACACAAATTTTTATAATAATTCTATTTTGGACACAAAAGAAAATATATTGATTTTGGCAAAAAAAACCATTCTTTCAGAGAGTGAGTCTATAGCAAAACTAATTGATTTTATTGACCTTAACTTCGCCGAAGCTACTCAAATCCTGTTTAATTCCAAAGGAAGATTGATCGTTACAGGAATTGGAAAAAGTGCAATTATTGCTCAAAAAATGGTTGCCACATTCAATTCTACAGGAACTCCATCGCTTTTTTTGCATGCTTCTGAGGCGATTCATGGTGATTTAGGCATGGTACAACCCGACGATGTCGTGATTTGTATTTCAAAAAGTGGTAACAGTCCCGAAATAAAAATTCTCATTCCAATATTGAAACGTTTTGGCAATAAACTAATCGCCATAACCGGAAATGTAACTTCTTTTTTAGCAAAAGAATCCCATTATATTTTGAATACTACTGTTGATGCTGAATCTTGCCCGCTCAATCTAGCGCCAACTAATAGCACCACTGCACAACTTGTTATGGGTGATGCGCTTGCGGTATGTTTAATGGAAATGAGAAATTTCACTCCGGAAGATTTTGCAAAATACCATCCTGGTGGTTCTTTAGGTAAAAAATTATTACTTCGCGTGAAGGATATGCTCGATGCAACCCATAAACCTAGTGTTACACCAAATTCAAGTATTAAAGAAGTGATTTTTGAAATTTCAGCAAAACGTCTCGGAGTTACAGCAGTAATTGAGAACGAAAAAGTGATAGGAATTATCACTGATGGAGATATCCGAAGAATGCTAAATGAAAACGATACTTTTACCCATTTGACCGCCAAAGATATTATGACAAAAAAACCAAAAATGATACAATCAACCACTATGGTTGCCGAAGCATTAAATATTCTTGAAGATTTCTCGATTACACAATTAGTTGTTGTTGACGATGGAGAATACAAAGGAATAATTCATTTACATGACATTTTAAAAGAAGGAATTGTATAATGGAGAAAAAGCAACTTAAAGAAATGTCCTTTTTAGATCATCTTGAGGAATTAAGATGGTTATTGGTTCGAAGTTCTGCAGCAGTAATAATAATGGCATTCCTTACTTATTTTATAAGTGATTATTTGTTTGATGTTATCATTTTTGGCCCAACTAGACCTTCGTTTTTTACCTATCGT
The DNA here is from genome assembly GCA_022758945.1 of Lentimicrobium sp. Classification (GTDB taxonomy): domain Bacteria; phylum Bacteroidota; class Bacteroidia; order Flavobacteriales; family Flavobacteriaceae; genus Flavobacterium. The sequence goes on from JAEMQE010000009.1 coordinate 6,455, forward strand.
TTATTTTGTGATTTATCGCACCAATTGAATTTTGGTGAAAGTATATGTATTGAAGAATTGCCATTTATTATCCAGAATACAGAAATGGAAGGCCAGGTAAATATGTTTGTTTGGATGTGTATTTTGGCTGGATTTATTTTAGCTTTTCCATATATTTTATGGCAGATTTGGGGGTTTATCAGC
>JAEMQE010000149.1 GCA_022758945.1 Lentimicrobium sp.
ACATTCGATTTTTTCCAAGCTTCGAAAGCAGCTACATCCGAAATTTCTACTTTTGGTGCTACCAATACAGGTTCTGGAATCGGACCATCGAAAGCTGTTGTATCAATTTCGAAAGATTGGCAAGACAAGGCTTTTTTCTCTTCTTCGACCAATTTCAAAAACGCTTCTGCACCCAAATCTTTGATTAAGAATTTCATACGCGCTTTCAAACGTTTTGATCTTTCTCCAAAACGGTCAAACACTCTCAAAATTCCCTCGGTTGTTAGAATAATTTGGTTTACAGGAACAAATTCGGACAATAATTCAGCGTGATGCGGCTGAGAACCTAATCCGCCACCCAACATTACTTTGAATCCTCTTTCGCCATTTACAATTTTTGGAATAAATCCTAAATCGTGCAAATAACTCAAAGCGGTATCTTTATCAGATGATGAAAATGATATTTTGAATTTACGCCCCATTTCCTGACAAACTGGATTTCTTAAAAGAAATTGGAACAAAGCATAAGCATATGGCGACACATCGAAAGGTTCTTCAGGATCGATTCCAGCATTTTCGCTGGCTGTAATATTACGAACGGTGTTTCCGCAAGCTTCACGAAGCGTAACATCGTCTTTCTCCAATTCAGCCCAAAGTTCAGGAGTTCGGTCCAAACTTACAAAGTGAATCTGAATGTCCTGACGCGTTGTAATGTGCAAACGACCTCTTGAATATTCATCAGAAACTTTTGAAATTCTCAATAATTGCTCACTCGTAACTTTTCCAAAAGGCAATTTGATACGAATCATTTGAACGCCTTCCTGACGTTGGCCATAAACGCCACGCGCTAAACGAAGACTACGAAAACGTTCGTCATCAATTTTTCCTTCACGGAATAAAGCAATTTTTCTTTCTAAATCGATAATATCTTTTTGTACAATCGGATCTTCTATTTCGGTTCTAAAACTTTGCATAATTTTCCTCCCCCCAACCCCCTCCGAAGGAGGGGGTGTCTAGTCTGGCATTTTATATGTTACTATTTATTTTTAACTTTTTTATTATTCTCCTTTTCAAAACTTACGACCAACAATTATCCAGTTTTGACTCCCTCTCCTTCGGAGAGGGCTGGGGTGAGGACTATTTAATAAATCCAACCCCTGCGGTTGTATTGGTCGCGGTATCAATCAAGATAAACGCACCATTTGATTTGTTTTCGGTGTAAGCATCGAAATACAAAGGCTTACTTAATTTTATTTTCACCTCACCAATTTCGTTGATTGCTAATTGTGTTGCTTCTTTTGTTCCTGAATAATCAGTAGAAATGGTGTTTTTTACCGCATCAATTTTTGCCAAAACACGATTCGTGTTATGCTGAACGATATATTTTGTTCCTGCTACCAGTTTTTTGCTGTCCATCCAACAAATTGTGGTTTCAATATCTTTTTCGACTCTGGGCAATTCGCCAGATTTTACAATCATATCTCCGCGAGTCACGTTGATATCGTTTTCTAATTCCAAAACAACTGAAGAACCTGCTGTGGCTTCGTCAAATTGTTGGTCGAAAAAGTGAATTTTCGAAACTTTAGATTCTGTCAAAGAAGGAAGCACGGTTACTGCATCACCCACTTTGATATTGTTACCGTATAATTTTCCAGCATATCCTCTAAAATCGTGGTAGTCTTCGGTTTTTGGACGAATCACCGTTTGAACCGGGAAACGAACTTTTCCTTTTTCGAAAACATCTGTTGGCTCTAAAGCTTCTAGGTGTTGCAAGATAGTTTGTCCTGTGTACCAAGGCATTTTTCCTAAGGTTTCTACCACATTATCACCTGTCAAAGCACTCAACGGAATATAACTTACAACTTGTTCTTTGAACGTACTTTTAGCATTCAAGGCTTGAAAATCGGCTTTGATTTTGTTATAGACTTCTTCCGAATAATCAACCAAATCCATTTTGTTTACCGCAACAATCACTTCTTTGACACGCAATAAATTATTGATAAAAAAGTGACGGTAGGTTTGCTCAATAACTCCTTTTCGAGCATCAATCAAAATGATAGAAACTTGTGAAGTCGAAGCTCCGGTAACCATATTTCTGGTATATTCTACGTGACCTGGCGTATCGGCAATGATGTAACTTTTCTTTGCTGTCGAAAAATAAATATGTGCTACGTCAATTGTAATTCCTTGCTCTCTTTCGGCTACTAAACCATCTGTAGCCAATGAAAAATCAAGATAATCGTATCCTTTTTGCTTGCTGCTTCTTTCTATTGCTTCAATTTTATCGGTCGTCAACGATTTTGTATCGTATAATAATCTCCCGATTAATGTGCTCTTTCCGTCATCTACACTTCCTGCTGTTGCTATTTTTAAAACTTCCATTTTTGTTTTTTGTTTAAAGTTTAAAAGTTTAAGGTTTCACGTTTGAAAACTTCACTTATAAACTTCTTATGTTTTTTATTTACTTTATGAATTTCTAAAAATTAAATTTTAAAAGTATCCTTGTTGTTTTCTTTTTTCCATTGCGGCTTCAGAACGTTTATCATCAATTCTGGCACCTCTTTCGGAAATTGTCGAAGTTCTGATTTCGCCAACAACTTCGGCAATTGTTGCAGCATACGATTCAACAGCTGCAGTACAACTCATATCTCCAACTGTTCTAAAACGAACAATTCTTTCTTCTACTTCCTCGTCTTCTTCTTGGTAAACGAATGGTGAATGTGACCAAATCATACCGTCTCTCAAAAACACTTTACGTTTGTGCGAAAAATAAATGGATGGAATTTCGATTCCTTCTTGTTCTATATAACTCCAAACGTCTAATTCTGTCCAGTTCGAAATTGGGAAAACACGAACGTTTTGACCATTTTCAATTTTTCCATTCAACAAATCAAATAATTCCGGGCGTTGATTTTTTTCGTCCCATTGACCAAAATCATCACGAACCGAAAAAATACGTTCTTTGGCTCTAGCTTTTTCCTCATCACGACGAGCACCACCAATGCAAGCATCAAATTTGAATTCTTCAATTGCGTCCAAAAGTGTGGTGGTTTGCAACATATTTCGGCTTGAATAACGACCAGTTTCTTCAATTACTTTTCCTTCATCGATTGAATCCTGAACATTTCTAACAATTAATTCCAATCCTAATTCAGCAACTAGTCTATCTCTAAATTCAATTGTTTCAGGGAAATTGTGTCCTGTATCAACGTGCAACAACGGAAACGGAATTTTTGCAGGAAAGAAAGCTTTTTGCGCCAAACGCACCAATGTAATCGAATCTTTTCCGCCAGAGAAAAGCAAAACTGGTTTGTCAAACTGAGAAATTACTTCTCTGAAAATGTAAATTGCTTCGCTTTCTAAAGCATTTGTTTTTAATATTGTGTTCATATTATCAGCCCCCTAACCCCCGAAGGGGGAACTGTTGGGGTATTTATTTGTTAATAATTTAATTTTTCTCTTTACTAATTCCCCCTTCGGGGGCTAGGGGGCTATGCAATCCACATTCTTTATGACTCGATTCCCACCACCATCTTCCAGCTCTTATGTCTTCTCCCTCGGCAATTGCTCTGGTACAAGGGGCACAACCAATGCTCACAAAACCTTGTTTGTGCAAAATATTTTGTGGTACATTATTATTGTCAATGTATTTCTGAACGTCTTCTAAAGTCCATTTTAGCAGTGGATTGAATTTGATGATGTCAAAATGAGCATCGTATTCAAACAAATCCAAATTATTTCTATTCTCCGATTGTTCGGCTCTTAAACCTGTAATCCAAACGGCATTTCCTTTCAAAGCTTTGGTCAATGGCGCTACTTTTCGAATAAAACAACATTCTTTTCGGTTTTCGACTGAATCGTAGAAACTGTTTGGCCCTTTGGTTTCCAATAATTTTTCTACCAAAGCAGCTTCTGGAAAACAAACCTTAATTTCTTTTTTGTATTTTTTCAATGTTTTATGAAAAACATCGTAAGTTTCTTGAAATAAACGACCTGTATCCAAAGTAAAAATGGTAATCGGCAAATCGTTTTTAGCGATTAAAGCCGTAATCACTTGGTCTTCCTGTCCGAAAGAAGTTGAAAAAACCACTTTTCCTTTGTATTCATTGGCCAAAAAAGCCAGCGTTTCTTCGATGGGAATTCCTTTGGTTTTTTCTGATAAAGTATTTGCAATTGTTGCGCTCATTATAATAATTTTGATAATGTTCTTAAACTCAAAATGATAACCAAGATTCCGACGGCAATCATCATTGGTTTTCTTTTAATTTTATTGACCAATTTAGCCGCAATTGGCGCAGCAATTACGCCTCCTAAAATCAATCCAATAATAACTTGCCATCCTTGTATTCCTCCAAAAATCATAAATGTCACGCCGCTTGCAAATGAAACCGCAAATTCAGCAGCATTCACGGAACCGATGGTATATCGAGGATGTCTTCCGCGCCCGAGCAATGTTGAAGTCACAATTGGTCCCCAACCTCCACCACCAACAGCGTCCATAAAGCCTCCAAAAGAAGCCAAAAAACCTAGGTGTTTCGTTTTCTTTTTTATGATATTGTTTTGTAATGCTTTTCTAATAATTATAATTGCCAAAACAATCATATATACTGCTATGAAAGGCTTGATTACATCTCCATCAATTACATCTGAAAGTAAATATGCTCCCGTAATTGAACCCAAAACTCCCGGAATCAAAAGATGTCTTACCAATTTTTTGTTTATATTTCCAAATCTATGATGCGAAATTGCTGATGCTCCCGTAGTAAACATTTCTGCAACGTGAACTCCAGTACTACTTACTGCGGGCGGTACTCCATAAGCCAACAAAAATGAAGTGGAAGTGGCGCCATAACCCATTCCCAATGTTCCATCAACCATCTGAGCAAAAATTCCTATCAAGAAAAAGATTAAAAACTCTTGGTTAAATCCTGCTAAAAACCCATTCCACGTAAAATCTGAATAATGATTGTATACTAAAAATGTCAATAACACTATTATTAAAAACACAGGAAGAATAATCCAAAGTTGCTTGGCAAAAGAACTATTTTGCATTACACCCACAGAATCATTAAAATTTTTAACGAATTTCTTAATCATAATTTTATTGTGTTTTATTTGCAAATCCATTACCCCATCGGGATAGTAGATTAAGTTTGCAAAAATACTGTTTTTTGGTAAACTACAAAATTTATCAGCCCTGAATTCACGAATTTTTTTGATTTTTAATCCCGAAAATGATTTAGTATGTCTTTTCTCCTACAGAGAAATGAAAAGATTGAAGAAAACTTGCATTTAAAATGAAATATCTGCCAAGGAGTTGTTTTCCAATATCATCAGGGTATTATCCCGTACTTCGGTCATCAATTTATGAACCGAACATTTGGCTTCATCAACACAATCATCGCATTTTTCGTAGAAATTATGGCTTACGCAAGGCAATAAAGCTATTGGTCCTTCGAGGATGCGGTACACATCGGCCATATTGATATCTTTGGGATCTTTTATTAAATAATAACCTCCGCCTTTTCCTTTTTTGGCTCCAAGAAAACCGGAATGACGCAAGAGCAACAAAATACTTTCTAGAAACTTTATCGAAATATGCTCACTTTTTGCAATCTCAGCAATTTGCACAGGCGTTTTGTCTTCTTGGTGAGCCAAGAAAGTCAGTGCTTTTATTCCGTATTTTGTTTTTTTTGAGAGCATTTTATTAAAATTGAATTATTTTAGGAACCGATATAATAGCCAAATTACTAAAAAAATTCCACCTATTATTAAAATACGATTCCCTTGTTTTCTATCATTATCCGAATAAGCGTAAATGCTACTCCCATTTGGCAATGTTTTTTTAAATGTTAATAAATGCCAACCAATGAATACCCCTAGAAAACCCCCTAAAATTGCAGTAATATAACCAATAATTATATAAGTTCTTTGACTTTCTTCTGGTTTTGAAAGTTCAACAATTCTGTTGTTTTTTATTTTTTCTATTTCTTCTGGAGTAACTTCTTTTCCTCTTTCTTTCAATAATCTTTCAGCTAAAGATACATCAAATGGGCTCCATTCATCACTAGCTGCTATTAATTCAAATAATTCCTTGTCAGTAAAACTTAATAAATAGTAATCCTTATCAATTTCAACAATTTCTTTTCCTGCCTGTTCATTTAAAAATGCGTTTCCCTTTTCAAAATCAATTTGTTTGAGTTTGATACAAAATTCTTTACCAAATCCATTATTTGCGAAAGTTGGATCAAAACTCAAAGAATTATCCTCAAGCACATATTCTAGTCTTTTTTCTTTGAAAAAATCTCCTAACTCTGAGGCAGAATTTTTATTGTTAAATTTTTGAAATGTAATGAATTCTTGTTCCATAGATGTTGTAAATCGTTTATTCATATTTTAACCCAAAGCCTGCTCTAAATCCCCAATTATATCTTTCACAGTTTCCAATCCTACAGAAACACGTACCAAACCGTCAGTAATGCTTACTGCCAAACGTTCTTCGACGGATAATTTGCTATGCGTTGTAGAGGCTGGATGCGTTACAATGGTCCTGGTGTCTCCTAAATTCGGTGACAACGAACACAATTTTATTTTATCCAAGAAAGCTCTGCCCGCTTCAAGACCTCCTTT
>JAEMQE010000200.1 GCA_022758945.1 Lentimicrobium sp.
CGCTTTATTCAAACCAAGATTTGTAACGTTGTCACAAATAAATCGCAACTCTTCAACACCTTTCATTCCTTCTTCAGATTCAGCTAATAAATCCGAAAGTTTTTCTATTTTTTCAGAAATAGTTCCCGTAAAATTGAATAAAGGTTGCACTTTTTCAATCGCAGATTCAGCAATACCTTTTTCAATCATTTCCTTTTTAACTCCGTCCTCGCCTATTTTATCGAGTTTGTCCAAAGCAACCGTAAAATCGATTAATTTATCTTTCGCACCAATAACCTCAGCAATTCCCGAAAGAATTTTTCGGTTATTAATTTTAATCGTCACGCCTTCCAAACCTAATTCCGTAAAAACCGAATCGTATAATTGTACCAATTCGACTTCTTGCCATAAGGATTTTGAACCCACAACATCGGCATCACATTGAAAAAATTCTCTGAAACGCCCTTTTTGGGGACGATCGGCACGCCAAACAGGTTGTATTTGGTATCTTTTAAAAGGAAACTCAATTTCGCTTTGATGTTGAACCACATATCTTGCAAAAGGAACAGTTAAATCGTAGCGAAGTGCTTTCTCTGAAATACTTGAAGTTAGTTTATTACTTTCTTTATTTTGCAATAATGCAGCATCGGCTTTCGCCAAATAATCTCCAGAATTCAAAATCTTGAAAATCAATCGATCGCCTTCTTCTCCATATTTTCCCATCAAGGTTTCGGAGTTTTCGAACGAAGGAGTTTCTATCGGTTGGAAACCAAATTTCTCGAAATTACTTTTTATAATTGATATTATATATTGACGTTTTGCCACCTCAGCTGGTGAAAAATCTCTGGTTCCTTTTGGAATGCTTGGTTTCTGAGCCATTTTAATTAATTACGAATTACGAATTACGAATTTCAAAAACCAAAACCGATTTATTCAAAATCGTAATTCGTAATTTGAAATTCGTAATTCTCTCTGCAAATATCTTGTTTTTAAAATAAATATCACATCTTCTAAAGCAAACTTGTAACAAAAATTGTAATTTCGTGTCAAATAGCCACTATGTTTAAATTATTTCGAGAAAACGTCCGAATTGCTTTTGGTTCAATCAAAACCCAATTGTTGCGCACCATTCTTACCGTGCTGATTATTGCCATTGGAATTACTGCTTTGGTGGGGATTTTAACGGTTGTTTCGGCATTGGAAAACACCATTTCGTCTGACTTTGCATCAATGGGAGCTAATACTTTCAACATCAATCAATACGAAAACACAACCCGAAGACGTGGTGGCGAGGAAAGAGAAATTATAAATCCAATTATTTCCTATCCCGAAGCAGTTGCTTTTAAGAACAAATATAAATTTCCTCTTACTCAAACCTCGGTTTCATTTACGGCAACTTCCACAGCCGAAATTAAATATGAAGCTACTAAAACGGATCCCGAAAATACCATCGTTGGGGTTGATGAATATTTTATTACCAACTCAGGTTTAGAAACTAGTTTAGGAAGAAATTTTACTGGATTTGACATTCAAAACAATACCTATAATTGCATCGTAGGCTCGGATTTTCAAAAAGGAATATTAAAGGATATGAATCCTATCGACAAAGTAATTTCGATACGTGGGGCTAAGTTTAAAGTTATTGGAGTATTGAAAGAGAAAGGCTCCACCTTTGGCAACAGCCAGGATTTAAGGGTTTTAATTCCTATTCAGGTAGCACGTTCTCTATTTACCGCACCCAATATAAATTACACGATGAGTGTTATGGTTGCCAAAAAAGAAATGTTGGACGAAGCTATTGACAATGCCAATAGTACGATGCGAAGAGTTCGAAAATTAAGCCCGGTAAAAGACAATAATTTTGCCGTCGTACGAAGCGATGATTTGATAAACAGAATCCTTGGAATTACACAATATCTTGGAATTGCCTCTTGGTTTATTGGTATTATTACGATTCTCGGATCGTCAATTGCTCTAATGAATATTATGATTGTTTCGGTTACGGAACGCACACGTGAAATTGGAGTTCGAAAAGCATTAGGTGCCAAAAAAAGAACTGTCGCATTTCAGTTTTTTATCGAAACATTGCTTATTGGTCAAATGGGTGGCTTGGTGGGAATCATTTTCGGAATTTCGATAGGCTATGCCATTGCAACCGCCATGGATTTTGTTTTTGTAATTCCGTGGGGAGCAATTATGGCAGCCTTTATTACCAGTTTTGCCGTGGCAATAGTTTCTGGTTTATATCCCGCCATCAAAGCCGCTAAACTGGATCCAATTGAAGCGTTGCGCTATGAATAAAGTGGTCAGTATTCAGTTTACAGTGGTCAGTCTGTTGTACTGAATACTGATCACTGAACACTAAACTCTGCCCGAATCATCCTGTAGTTTCCATAAATATCTTTCCGTAATTCGATGTTTTTGAAACCCATATTTTTGAGTAATTCCATCATTTCTCTTCCTAAATACTGATTAATTTCAAAGAACAATTGTCCTTTTGGAGATAAGTTTTTAAGTGCCAATTCAGCAATTTTTCTATAAAAAATCAAGGCATCATTATCTTCTACAAACAAAGCCAAATGTGGTTCGTTGTCTAAAACATTTTTCTTGATTTCCTGTTTTTCCAATTCCCGAACATAAGGTGGATTTGAAACAATGATTTCGAATTTTTGTTCCAAATCTTCGGTTTCAAGAATATTTTTTTGAATAAAAGTGACGTTTACCTCATTGATTTCAGCATTTTTTTTGGCTGTAGCCAATGCTCTTTCCGAAATATCAATAGCAAAAACCTGAGCATTTGAGATGTTTTTTGCCAATGAAATCGCTATGCAACCACTACCTGTTCCTATATCAAGAATCTTTAATTCTTTGTCATTGCGAAAAACGGCTCCATCTTTAATAATCCATTCTACCAATTCTTCGGTTTCAGGTCTTGGAATCAAAACAGTGGCATTCACTTCGAAATTTAAACCATAAAAACTAGTTTTCCCTAATATATATTGAATTGGAATTTCTTGTTGCAACTTTTCCAAAATCGAATTCCAAAGTTGTATTTCTTCATTTGAAAAAGTCAAATCAGAATTCAAAGCCAAATCAATTCTCTTCAATTGCTGTTTTTCTTCTAATATCAAATAGAAAAAACTCTCTGCTTCGCCAGCATCGTAAATTGGCGAAAGTTCTTGAATAAATTGGGTTCTGTAATCTTTGATTTTCATATTTATGATTTAACTTAAATCCTTCAACATCCAAACCGGACAAGAAACGTGGCCCGTACTTCCCATTGGCGAACAAATATATTCAAACCCCACTTTTTTGTAAAGTTTCTGGGCGTCGTGCATAAAAGGCATCGTTTCGAGATAGCATTTTTGGAAACCAAAATCCTTGGCTGCTTGTAAACATTTCTCCATCATTTGGCTTCCAATTCCCAAACCACGAGCTTCCGGCAAGAAATACATTTTTTGCAATTCACAAATGGTTTCGGCTTCGTTTTCAAGTGGCGCCACTCCAGCAGAACCAATTATTTTTCCTGCTTTTTCAACAACAAAATAAACCGATTTTGGCTTGCTATATTCCTCAAACATCAAATCTAAATAGGAATCAGCATAAGCAGTTCCTACTTTCGGAATATTTAATTCGTCAAAAACGGCTCTTATTAATTTTGCCACCGCAGGATTATCTTTTTTTTCAATTTTTCTAATGACCCAGTTTTCCATTTTTTTTTAAATACTAATTTAGAATACAAAAATAGATATTGTTTGTTGTAATTTTCCAAAGATTCAAAACTAAATCCTAAACACAAAAAACATTACTTTTGTAATTGTGGAAAAACATCTAAAATATATGCGCCGTTGCATTGAATTGGCAAAAAATGGTTTGGGAACAACTTATCCCAATCCGCTAGTTGGAAGCGTTATTGTATATAATAACAAAATCATTGGCGAAGGCTGGCATAAAAAATCGGGAGAACCACACGCCGAAGTCAATGCTGTGAATTCTGTAAAAGACAAGTCATTGTTGAAAAAATCCACTATTTATGTGAGTTTAGAACCTTGCAGTCATTTTGGAAAAACGCCGCCTTGTTGTGATTTAATTATTGTAAACGAGATTCCAAATGTAGTTATTGGAACCGTTGACCCCAATATAAAAGTCGCCGGAAACGGAATTAAAAAATTAATCGAAGCTGGCAAAAACGTCACTGTTGGCGTTCTTGAAACTGAATGTGTAGAGTTGAACAAGCGTTTCTTTACTTTCCACGAAAAGAAAAGACCTTATGTAATTTTGAAATGGGCTGAAAGTCAAGATGGTTTTATTGCGCCAATGATTCTTCGGCAAGCGCAGACTCGAGGCAAAGCCGAACTGAACGAAGTTAATGACATAAAAAAGAGAAAACCAGTTTGGATAACTAACGAGTTTTCACGACAATTAGTTCATAAATGGCGAAGTGAAGAACAAGCTATTCTTGTGGGAACAAACACTGTTATTGAGGATAATCCAAAATTAGACGTTCGAGATTGGGAAGGAAATAGTCCAATTAGGATAATTTTGGATAAAAATAATCGAATTCCTAAAGACAGCCACATATTTGACAACAAGATAAAAACTATTATTTTTTCAAATTTTGCAAACGCTAATGCTGGAGAAAACACTACCTTTGAGGTAATTGATTTTGAACAAAATCTCGCTCAACAAATACTGATAGCATTATATAATCACAAAATTCAATCCGTAATTATTGAAGGAGGCGCACAGACTTTGCAAACTTTTATTGACGAAAACCTTTGGGATGAAGCACGAATATTCATTGGAAATAGTTGCTTCGGAAATGGAACAAAAGCACCAATTATTGCTTTAAAAAATGTTGAAAAACATTCCATTGGAAACGATATACTTATAATTTCTAGAAATAATGATTAATACTATTATTTTTGATTTTGGAGATGTTTTTATCAACTTAGATAAACAGGCTACCATTAATTACTTGAAGAAATTGGGATTGACACAATGGGATGAAGACTTAGACCAATTGAATCTTCAATTTGAAAAAGGGCAAATTTCACAAGAAAACTTCCTACTTGGCATTCAAAAACACATTCCAAATGCATCTATAGATGAAATTTTAAATGCCTGGAACGCCATTCTTCTGGATTTTCCATTAAAACGATTGGAATTTTTACAAAAACTTTCAAAAAAATATCGCTTGTTTCTTTTAAGCAATACTGATGCTATTCACATAGAAACTTTCGAGAGAGAAAACGGAGTTTCCTTTTATAGTGATTTTTATCAATGTTTTGAAAAAATCTATTTTTCATTTGAATTGGGAATGCGAAAACCGGATGCCGAAATTTTTAATTACTTAGTAAAAAAACACGATTTATCTGCAAAACGCACTTTGTTCATAGATGACAAAAAAGAAAATACTGATGCAGCACTTTCGTTAGGTTTTCAGGTATGGAATTTACAAGTAGGAAAAGAAGATGTGGTAGAATTGTTTTCGAAAAAAGATTTTGAACTATGAGAAATCTCAATAGCAAGGATAAATTCAAATTTCAATAAATTTGGAAGACACCTACAAAACCATAGCTTATCCATCAGAGGAACTTCTTTTTAAAGAAAAAAACAGCAAATTCTTTGGCTACTCTTTTCCTATTCAATCTGAAGCAGAAGTAAAACCCATAATCGATAGTTTACGAAAACAACATCCCAATGCTGGACATTATTGTTATGCATACCAAATTGGCACAGACACAATAGTTCACAGAGCAAATGACGATGGCGAACCAAGTAATACCGCTGGAATGCCAATTTATGGACAAATTCAGTCTTTTGCAGTCACTAATATATTACTTGTAGTTGTCCGGATTTTTGGTGGAGTAAAATTGGGAGTTGGCGGATTGATTTCAGCTTATAGAACTGCAGCTCAAATGACTCTGGAATCTTCTGAAATCATCGAAAAAACAATAGATATTCATTATCTAGTTTTCTTCGATTACAAAAACATCAATAAAGTGATGCGAGTGATTAAAGAAAAAAACGTGGAAATTGTATCCCAAAAAATGGAACTGAGTTGCGAAATCGAAATTGTCACCCGAAAAAAAAATGCCGAAATGATTTTTGACATTTTTAATTCAATGTTTGAGATAGAAATAAAATTACTTTAAGATAATCAAAAAATCTTCTTTTTTGTCATATTATCAAAAAACTGATGCCTTTATTCCGTTCTATCCAAAATGTCTAAAATATATTGCGGAGGAGCAACAGGTCTTCCTGTTTTCATATCGACAAAGACTAAAATTGAGTTGCCAGTTGTTAATAACTCATCCTTTTCATTATAGAGTTCATAGTCAAATTCAATCTTGACAGTCGTCTTGTTTTTAAGAATAGTTTTCAAAGTTAAAAGCTCATCATAATGAGCAGGTTTTTTATAATTTATGGTTAAAGAAACCACAGGAAGCATAATCCCGTTTTCTTCCATCCATTTATAAGAAATTCCTTTGTTTCTAAGCCATTCAACCCTTCCTATTTCAAAATATTGAGCATAATTACCGTGATATACTACACGCATTTGATCCGTTTCTGAATAGCGAACACGGATTTGAATTTGATGATATTCCATTAAAT
>JAEMQE010000211.1 GCA_022758945.1 Lentimicrobium sp.
TGATAGTAAAGGTAAAATCATTTCTGATATTGAATTTAAGTTGGAAGAACAAGAGTCTTCGGGTACAAATAAATTATTTGATTTGTCGGGTTATATAGTTTTTGCTCTTTATTACGGTCTTCAAATAGTTATAGATGAACTTGATTCAAAATTACATCCAATTTTAACTCAAGAAATTATCAAATTATTCAATAATCCAGAAACGAATCCTAAAAATGCGCAATTAATCTTTACTACTCACGATACAAATTTATTAGGAGCTAATCTTTTTAGAAGAGACCAAATTTGGTTTACGGAGAAAGATGATTTTGAAGCTACAGATATGTATTCGTTATTAGAATTTAAGGATGAAGATGGAAATACAATTCGAAAAGACAGGAGTTTTGAAAAAGATTATATAAGAGGTCGTTATGGTGCTATTCCTTATATTTCAAACTTTCAAGAAGTATAGTTATGGCAAATATCATAAAAATTGACAATGCCATTTTAAAACGTACTGCAAGAGTAGAGAAGAAGCGCAAAGAAAAAACAAGAGAAGTTCGTGTTTACTTTTTAATTGTTTGCGAAGGAGAAAAAACTGAACCTAATTATTTTAAGTCTTTTAAAACTAATGTGAAATCATTTGTTTTTACTATTGATACTTTGGGAGAAGGTTCAAATACTAAAGATTTAGTGAAAAGAACTATTAAAGCTAGAGATAAATCAAGTCAAGAATATGATAGTGTTTGGGCAGTTTTCGATAGAGATAGTTTCAGTCCAAATAATTTTAATGGAGCAATTGAATTGGCTGAGAATAATGATATAAAAGTGGGTTGGTCGAACGAAGCCTTTGAATTATGGTATTTATTACATTTTCAGTACAGAAATACTTCGATGTCAAGAGCTGACTATAAAAGTGCAATTGAAGATGAAATAAATGCTAAAATTGCTGCTCAATCAAAAAGTAAAAATCCTAAAAAATTTGAATACAAAAAGAATAGTGAAGAAATGTATTCCATTTTGGAAAAGTATGGAAATCAAAAACAAGCAATAACTTATGCTAAAAAGTTGATTTTAAATCATAATTGTAACAATTTTGCAATTCATAATCCTTGTACAAAAGTACATTTATTGGTTGAAGAGTTAAACGGAGATTCGATAGAATTAAACAATAAAATCAAACAAAGAAGCGAATAATAATCCGTGTCATCCGTGTCCCATTCTCCAGAACAGACTTCTTTTTCAACATAGTTTTCTAATAACAAAATCAAATCTAACATAATGTTAAATTAACATCTTCTTTCACAAAAAACTATCGAAATCATTAAAATAAAACATCATTCCCTAATAAAACTTTCGTAATTTTGCCGACTTAAAAGTTTGACTTTAAAACGAAACCAAATTATGAGCAAAACAATGACAGTCGACATTTTGTCGAGCATTAAAGGAGCACAGCCTTCTGAGAGCGTGAACCAATTATTTGATGTAATTAAAAATGCAATTCCATCAAATCAAAATTCCTTGAATAATGTCAATCATAATTGTGTGTCTGTAAATAATTTAAGAGAAGATGTGGTGGTAGAAAGTTCGGCGATAGAGAAACAGCTCATTATAGAAAACTTCCCGAACAAGAAAAATGGTTTTTTAGTGGTTGCAAAAGTGATAGAAGGATAAAATGGAATCTCAAATAAAAAAAATTCACCAACAATTGGTGTCAAAACAAATCACTTGTACGGCTTTGGTACAAGGAAAATTAGACTTACTTAAACAAAACACTTATAACTCTGTCAATTCTTTATTAGATACTTTGGCGCTAGATTTAGCTGCAAAAGTAGATGCTAAAATTGCAAACGGAGAAACCATAGGTTTGTTAGAAGGAATTCCGTTTGGGATTAAAGATGTGTATATGTTGCAAGGAACTTACGCTACAGCAAGTTCTGATTTGTTGAAAAATTATAAATCGCCATACACGGCAACTGCCATTCAAAAATTATTGAATGCAGGCGCAATTCCATTGGTTAAAGAAAACTGCGATAGTTTTGGTCACGGTTCTTCAAGTGAAAACACCATTTTTGGAGCGGTAAAAAATGCTATTAATCCAGAATTAGTTGCTGGAGGTTCAAGCGGAGGTTCTGCGGTTAATGTTGCCAAAGAATATACGGTTTTTTCAATTGGTGGAGATACGGGAGGTTCGATTCGTCAGCCTGCGGGTTACAATCATATTTATGGTTTCAAACCAACTTACGGAAGGATTTCTCGATTTGGTGTAATGGCTTATGCTTCTTCTACGGATTGCGTTGGTCCATTGGCAAAATCAATTGAAGATATTCGAATTGTCTTGAATGTAATGAGCGGAAAAGATCCAAAAGATCAAACGTCAATCACATCAACAGAAATTAGTGAAGATTCGATTGCAACTTCCGCTGTAAAAACAATTGGTTATTTCAAAAATTTTATCGAAAGTGACGCTATTGATGGACAAGTGAAAGCAGATTTTTTAGCCGCTATCGAAAAAATAAAAGCCAAAGGAATTGCAGTAAAAGAATTAGATTTCTTTAAATCGGATATTTTAGTTTCGACTTATTATACGTTGGCAATGGCGGAAACGGCTTCGAATTTATCCCGTCTGGACGGAACCAATTATGGAAACCGTATCGAAGCGGAGAATTTAATAGAAACATACGCTGTTACCCGTTCTGAAAACTTTTCGGAAGAAACAAAACGTAGAATCGTAGGTGGAAATCAAGTTTTATCACAAGGTTTTTCAGATGAAATATATTTAAAAGGATTGGCTTTAAGAGATCAAATTTCGGAAAACTTCAGTAAAGATTTTCAAGAAGTAGATATTATTTTATCGCCAGTTACACCAAGTACTCCTCCTAAAATCGGAGAGAGTTTAAAAGACCCTTTGGCGA
The DNA here is from genome assembly GCA_022758945.1 of Lentimicrobium sp. Taxonomy (GTDB): domain Bacteria; phylum Bacteroidota; class Bacteroidia; order Flavobacteriales; family Flavobacteriaceae; genus Flavobacterium. The sequence continues at coordinate 2,895 of JAEMQE010000211.1, forward strand.
TGTATTTATCAGATGCTTATACGGTTGGTTTTAGTTTAGGGCAATTGCCAACTCTAACCGTGCCACAAGGAACAAGCACCGGATTGCAAGTTACAGCAGCAAAAAATAATGATGAATTAGTGTTGAAGTTTGCAAACTTCTTAAAAGATACAATATAATGGAATTGGAGCAATTAACTGCGGCGATTAAAGCCCACGATTTAGAATTGGTAATAGGACTGGAAACACACGTTCGATTGAATACCAAAACCAAGTTGTTTTGTTCTTGTCCAAATCAAGAAATAGAAACACCTAACGAAAATATATGTTCGGTTTGTACCGGGCAAATGGGCGTTTTACCGGCCTTAAATAAAGAAGCAATTACAAAAGCGATTTATTTTGGAAAAGCTGTCGGTTCATCCTTTAGTAATGAAATAATATCTTGGGATAGAAAGCATTACGAATACCCGGACAATCCCAAAAATATTCAAATAACGCAATTTCACAATCCGATAATTCCTGACGGACAAGTATCTTGTTATAGAAATGATGGTACTCAATTTACCGTAAATTTAACCCAGGTTCATATTGAAGAAGATGCTGCAAAATTGATGCACGAAAAGAAAATTTCGTTAGTCGATTTTAATAAAGCAGGAGTTCCTTTGATTGAAATTGTTACCGAACCTTGCATCAGAAATATCGAAGACGCTTCAACTTACGCGCAATACATTCAGCGTATTGTTCAAAACTTGGGAATCTCGGAAGCGAATTTGGAGAAAGGAGAATTCAAATCGGATGTTTCGGTGTCTTTGCGCAAAAAACACAGTTACGAATTGAATCCAAGAACGGAAATCAAAAACTTGAACTCGTTTAAGTTTATGGTCGAAGCTTTGAAAGAAGAAGTGGAGAAACAGTTCAATTATTTTATCGAAAACAAAGAATTTAGACCGGATCAAACTACGGTTTTGTGGGATGCTGATTTAAAGCAAACCAAAGTAATGCGTAAAAAAGAATTTGAAGCGGATTATCGTTTTATTTCGGAACCAGATTTACCATTTGTAAATATTAAAGCGGAGATTGAAGCGATTAAAGTGGATACAAGTGCCTTGCCTTATGCGGTGGAATCTATTTTGATTAACGGTGGTGTTTTGCCACAAGATGCCAAGTTTTTCACAGCCGATAAATTGCGTTCGCAAATATTTGTTCAACTAAATAACGAAATTAAAGATCCTTCTTTTGTTGCCAAGACTTTGGCAAATAATATAAAGGCAGAAGACTATGCTAAAATTAATAGTGTTACCCATTTGACGGATATTTTCAAATTATTTAAAGCCGAGAAAATCACGGCAGTTTTGGTTCAAAATGCGATTACGGGTTATTTAAAAGATAGAACTTTTGACTACAACAAGTATTTTGAAGAAAACACCATTTCTGAAGAGAAGGTACAAGAAGTTATCACTAAAGTAATTTTAGAAAATGAGGCTGTTGCCAATGATATTAAGGCTGGAGACCAAGGAAAAGCGGGTATTTTAGTTGGTAAAGTTTTAGGGATTATTGGAAAAGGAGCGAATGGGAAAGTAATTCGTCAGATTATTTTAGATAAACTAGGAGCTGCTGCAGTTTTAGAAAAAGAGCAAGCTTTCGAAAAAGTTTCGGCAGCAACAATTGCAGAGAATAAAGAAGCTCAAGAAGAATCGCTTCCTGAAATTCCAATTATTATAAAAGACACCTATAGAACACACAAAATTTCGCAATTATCAGAAGAAAACATCCAAGAAGAAGTGATGTTGTCGGGTTGGGTTTCCAGTGTTCGTGACCACGGTGAATTAATGTTTATCGATTTGCGTGATTCAAGTTATGAGATTTTTCAAGTAAGAATCAGTAGAGAATCGTTTCCTAATATCGATGAGTTAGTGAAATTGAAACCAGAATCCGTAATTTCGGTAACAGGAATTGTGGTTGGTCGTAACGAAGACGATTATAATGCAGGTTTGCGTACTGGTAAAATTGAATTAGAAACTTCAGTATTAGAGATTTTAAACTTATCGAAAACATTGCCTTTTGAGATTAAAAGAGCTGCTAAAACAAACGAAGCGATTCGTTTTCAATACAAGTTCTTGGATCACAGAAATGAAGAGGTAAGAAGAGCAATCGTCAACCGTCATAAAGTAATTAAATTATTGCGTGACATATTAGACGAAGAAGAATTCCTAGAAATTGAAACGCCAATTTTAAGTGCAGGAACCGATGAAGGAGCGCGTGAATTTATTGTTCCAACGCGCAAACAGGCTGGGTTCTTTTATACCTTGCCGCAAGCGCCACAGCAGTTCAAACAAATGTTGATGGTGAGTGGGTATGAAAAATATTTTCAAATTGCGCGCTGTTTTAGAGATGAAGATTCTCGTGGAGACCGTCAGCCAGAATTTACGCAATTGGATATGGAAATGGCTTACGCCAGTATGCAGCAAATTATAGATTTAAACACCAAAATGTTTAATGAAGTAGTCAAAAAAATATATGGCAACAAGTGGATTTTGCGTCCTTTTGAAGTGATTACCTATAAAGATGCAATGGATTTGTATGGTTGCGACCGACCTGATTTGCGTTACGGCTTGAAAATGCAAGACATTACCGATATTGTAAAAGAAACTACTTTTCAAGTTTTTTCTAAACCAATTGAAGAAGGCGGCATTGTAAAATGTATTAAAGTTTCTGCTGCAGTGCAAGGAAACAAGCGTATGTCTAAAGGGCAAATCGAAAATCTTACTGCTATTGCTCAACAGCACGGCTTAGGTGGATTAGCTTATATTATTGTAAATGAAGATGAACTGCAATCGCCAATTATTAAGTTTTTAGGCGAAGATATTGCTGCAGGAATTATAAAAGCAACTGACGCACAAATTGGGGATATTGTGTTCTTTTCAGCAGCTGATTATGCTACTGCCAACAAAGCTTTGGATGCTGTTCGTCAAGAAATGGGTAAAATATTGCACTTGATTAATCCGAAAGAATTGCGTCCTGCTTGGGTAATTGATTTTCCAATGTTTGAAAAAACAGATGAAGGAAGATGGACGTTTACACACAATCCGTTCTCGATGCCTGCGATTTATGATTTAGAAAAGCATATGAAAGGCGATGACAATGAAATTGGAACTATCATCGCACAACAATACGACATAATCTTGAATGGTTACGAAATTGGCGGAGGATCTGTTCGTGCACATAAATCAGAGATTCTGGAAGCTACTTATAGAAATATGGGGTACAACAAAGAAGAAATGATGAAAAGCGTAGGAACGATGTATAAAGCTTTTCAATACGGTGCACCGCCACACGGAGGAATTGCATGGGGAATTGATCGTTTGATGATGATTTTAGAGAAAAAAGCATCCATTCGTGAAGTAATGGCTTTCCCAAAAACTGGGTCTAGTGAAGATTTATTATTTGGAGCGCCTTCTCTTTTATCAGATAAAAAAGTAGAAGAAATGAATGTGAAGATTATGAGAAAATAGATTTGATTTTATTATCTAAAACATTTTAAAAACGTTCTCCATTTGAGAGCGTTTTTTTATGATTAAATTTTGATTTTAAGATTTAAACTACAATGTGTTTATTTAATCTCATTTTAAATTAAGAAAAGTTTTACTAAAAATTTCAAAAAATGGTTTTTTTTTATATAGTTTTGGTAG
>JAEMQE010000305.1 GCA_022758945.1 Lentimicrobium sp.
GCTAACTGTAAAAAGTAGCCCTTTGTCCTAAAAAATTTTGTCGGTTAGTAGTGATTTTTTTTATATAATTGTCACATTCAAAGTTCTAAATTGGAACCCATATTTATGCTAAATTACTCAAATACTCATACACTTTATCCGTAGGCATGCCCATTACATTAGCATACGAACCTTCAATTTTGGAAACGCCCACAAAACCAATCCATTCCTGAATTCCGTAAGCTCCAGCTTTGTCAAAGGGTTTGTAATTTTCGATATAATATTGAATGGCTTCATCACTCAATTCATTGAAAGTAACTTTGGTCAGTTCATAAATTAAAGTGGAATCTACATTGGTTTTAAAACAAACCGAGGTGATTACTTCGTGAGTAGCATTCGACAATGATTTTAGAATGTCAAAAGCGTCATGCGCATCTTTTGGCTTGCCCAAAGCTTTATCGTTATGCCAAACAATGGTGTCGCTGGTAATCAGGATTTCGTTGTCTTTCAATTCCCCGTCGAAAGCGCTAGCTTTTAATTCGGCCAAATAATTGGTAATTTCTTCGGCTTTTAGTTCTGGTGGAAAAATTTCTTCGATTTCTTTCAAACGGATTTCGAAATCGAGGTCCAAATCCTTGAAAAATTGCTGGCGTCTGGGCGAACCCGAAGCCAATATCAGTTTGTATTTTTGTAATTTAGTTGCAAGCATTATATTTAATATTTAGGCTTATGACCACAATCGAAAGTATTCCGAAAAACAGAATCCATTTTAGAACGGTACTCAAATGATGAAAATCTTGTTTTGTTGTTGCTGACCAAATTTTTACCGTAAAATAAAACAGTGGTGCCAATATAAATACCAATCCATATAATGTTCCATAAATTAATCCCGAAGCAAACAAGTTCGAATTGATATAATTTAGGATTAAAATTACGGGAATAAAACTCAATCCAAAAACCAATTTTGCGGTTCGTTTCACGCCAAAAACTATTGGTAAAGTATTCATTCCTTGATTTAAATCGCCTTCCACATCTTGCAAATCTTTTACCATTTCTCTAATAAAATTGATGATAAAAGCAAAAATGGCATAGTCTAAAAGAATTCCAAAAAGCAATCCCATAATAGGTCGGTTTTCTTCATTTGTGATTGGAAATAAATCGAAAATTCCGATGATTATCACACTAAACGAAAGCAGTAAAGCCACTATAAAATTACCAATGAGCAAACTTTGTTTCAGACTCGTGGCATAAAAATACAGCGTCGCCGCAATAATTATAAATACAGAGGCAAAGCTTGGTTTGTCAATAACATTCGATAAATAAAAACCTATTGCCACACCAATAACCGTGAAACCAATGTACCAATTATACGCCTTAGTTTCGGAAATAAACTTGCCTACAATCACGCTTTCAGGTTTATTCTCCGTGTCGGTTTCCACATCAAAAATATTGTTGACAATGTAACCGCCAGCAGCAATACACACCGTTGCCAAAACCAACAAAATGTATTGCCAATCGACCAAGGCCAAAGGAATATTTTGCAATTCCAGAAAACCATACCTGAAAATAAGCTGCATCAAGGCTAGCATTAACAGGTTTTGGTATCGAATGAGCTTTAAGTATTTCATTTTAGATTTTAGATTTTAGATTTTAGATTTTAGTTCTGATGGCAATCGAGCAATGGCATTAAGTTGGGAGTTTATTTGTCATTTCGACGAAGGAGAAATCACATAATGTGAGCAATTAATGAGATTCCTCCTTCCTCGGAATGACAAAATTATGACGGTTTCTGCTTAACTTAATGGCATTGAGTTATCATTATGAAAACTATTTCTTAAGCAAATAACGAATCACAGTTTCGGCGGCGTATAAACCAAATAATCCCGGCATATAACTGTTGGTTCCGTAAAAAGATTTCTTAAAATTAGAACCATCGGTCATTTTCAAACTGGAATCATCTTGAATTTCTGATGAAAAAACGACTTTCAATTTGTCAATTTTAAATTCTTTCAATCTACGACGAACGGTTTTTGCCAAGAAACAATTTATTGTGTTATTAATATCGGCAACCTTCACTTTAGACGCTTCCATCTTTCCTCCTGCTCCCATCGACGAAATGATTTTGACTCTTTTTCGCTTTGCTGCAATGATTAAATTCAGTTTTGGTGTAATGCTGTCAATGCAATCCAAAACATAATGATATTCCTCAGAAACAATTTCGAAAGCGCGTTCCGGCGATAAAAATTCCTTAATTCTAGTCAGTTTCAATTCCGGATTGATGTCCATTAAGCGGTCACCAACGATGGTTACTTTGGGTTGGCCAATGGTAGAATGCAAAGCGGGCAATTGTCGGTTAATATTGGTAATATCAACAATATCACCATCCACAATGGTCATTTTTCCGACTCCGGCTCTTGCCAAAAATTCGGCAGCAAAAGAACCAACGCCACCCAATCCCACCACCAAAACATTTGCGTTTCTTAATTTATCCAATCCTTCTGCCTTAAATAAGAGCTCCGCTCTTTCTGTCCATTCAGCCATTTTGTTACTAGTTTATGGTTTGTTATTTGTTGTTTGTTGTTTAGAGTTCCTGAGAATCTGAAATGCTTGGTCAATTCGCCTTTAATGTCAATACGTTTAAAAAACTTTGTCATTTCGACGCAGGAGAAATCACATTAGTTGCTCACGTCATGTGATTTCTCCCGGTGGTCGAAATGACAAAAGTCCTAGTATAATTTTCATTCACAATTTCCTGTAATTCACTTAATTCTAATTCTTTATATTTCGCTGCCAAGGTGTAAACTCCTTGAATTCCTTCCTCTATTGTATCCGTTTCTAAGAAAAATTTATCGTTTGGAATGCTTTTAAAAACCGATTCTAATTCTGGATTTCTCAACAAATTCTTTCCAAACGAAAGATAAAATCCATTGTCAATCAATTGTTTGGCGAGTTCCACTTTCTTTGAAAATCCGTGTACAATCATTGGAACGGTAATCTTCAATCTTTTCTTGATTTCGATAAGTTCCTGAAAAGCAGCCACACAATGAATCACAACAGGTTTTTGGTGTTTTTTGGCCAAAGCCAATTGCCTTTCGAAAACAGATTGCTGAATCTCAAACGGAGTTTCACTTCTTTTATCCAAACCACATTCGCCGAGAGCCAAACACTCGGGCAAAGCCAATTTTTCATCCACAATTTTAAAATCGCTTTCCAATCGGTTTTCGTCAATGTATAAAGGATGAATTCCGATGGAATAAAACGGAATCGCTCTATCAAATTCCTGCGGATATTGATTGACCAATTCAATTACTTCCGTTTGATTTGTGAATTTGTGCGTATGTAAGTTGAAGAATTGCATTAGTCGTGAAATTTCTTGACTCCTGCTTTAATTTCAATGTTTAAGTCGTTCTCTAACGGCACTTTGGGACAAGAATACTTATGACTATATGCACAATACGGATTGTATGAAGTATTGAAATCAATAGCGATGGTGTCACCTTTTGGTATTTTCATATCAATATATTTTCCTCCAATGTAGCTTTCATTTCCACAAGTCAAATCTGAAAAAGGCAAAAATAAATAGTCTTTATATTCCTCTTTTTTTGATAATTCTATGTTTTTGTAAATGTTCAATTTGAATGCTTTTCCATCGATAGAAAAAGAGACTTCGCCATATTTTACATACATCGGCTTTCTGTCGGTTGAAGTTTTCATTTCGAATGGTTTTTCGTCCTCAGTTCGTGTAAATTTTGCTATAACAAAGAATTTTTCGTTTATGGGGTAGAAATCCAAGGTTTTAAAAACTGCTAAATCCTCAGCTGTTAAAGGACTTGTCTTTGCATCGGCATATTCGATATTCAAATCTTTTTGAAATTTTTCGACTGCCGCAACATCAAATTTTTCCTGGCCAAAACCAAAAGTAAATACTGCTAAAAAAACTAAGCTTAGTATTGTTTTCATTTTATAAATTTTAAGCAAAAATAGCTTAAAAGTTATAAAGCCACAAAGTTAAAATTTCGGAAAGATTGCTTCGTACCTCGCAATGACCTATGATAAAAATCTTTGTAGATTTGTAAACTAGAAATTTCAATATGCTCAGAACAGGACTTCGTAGTTACATCAATAATTTTAAAGGCTTTAGGCGAGAAGTTTGGATTCTGGCAATCATAACTTTTATCAATAGAGCAGGCACAATGGTTTTGCCGTTTTTATCCAAATATCTGAAAGAAAATTTACATTTTACTTATGGACAAGTAGGATGGATTATGGTTGCCTTTGGTTTAGGATCAATGCTGGGCTCTTGGCTTGGAGGAAAATTATCAGATAAAATTGGCTTTTATAAGATAATGATTTTTAGCCTTTTTACCAGCGGAATACTATTTTTTATCCTGCAATATATCACGAGTTTTTGGGGATTATGTTTTGGGATGTTTACCATAATGGCGATTGCAGATATGTTCAGACCGGCAATGTTTGTTTCCTTGAGCGTCTATGCCAAACCTGAAAACAGGGTTAGAGCACTGTCTTTAGTTCGCTTATCAGTAAATCTTGGTTTTGCAGCCGGACCTACGTTGGGCGGATTAATTATTCTTGGAATGGGCTATCAAGGCTTATTTTGGATTGATGGCAGCACTTGTATCCTTGCTATTCTAATTTTTGCATTTAGCGTAAAAGAGAAAAAGAGAATTCCGCTTGCTATAGATGAATTACCTGCAAAAATAAACCGAAAATCAATATACAAAGACAAACCTTTTTGGTTACTCTTGTTCACTATTTTTATTGTTGCTATGGTATTTTTTCAATTATTTACTACGCTTCCATTGTATCATCATGAAAAATTTGGTTTATCCGAATTTCATACCGGAATGCTTCTTTCCTTAAACGGACTTTTAGTTTTCTTATTAGAAATGCCAATTGTGAGCATTATTGAAAGAAAAAAAATCAATAAAATTAAAATTATCTCTTATGGTGCTTTATGCGTCGCATTAGGATATTATATTTTATTGATTGACTCTTGGGTCTTTATTTTAGTAATTAGCATTGTTTTACTCTCCCTTGGGGAAATCTTTACTTTCCCTTTTTCAAATGCTGTAGCACTGAACCGAGCACCAAAAGGTCAAGAAGGACAATATATGGGTTTATTTACGATGAGTTTTAGCTTAGCACATATTGCGTGTTCTAAAACCGGACTTGATATCATCGCGCATTTTGGTTATCAAACCAATTGGATTGTGATGGGAAGTTTAGGAATGGTAGCCTTATTTTGTTCGGTTTGGCTGAATAGAATATTGAAAGCGGAACCTCTTTTATCCAACTAATTTATCATTACTTTTGAAAAAAAATCATCTATGTTTAAAATATTAGCCAAAATCAACAGACTTCTCCTTCCTAGTTTTACTAAAAACGGCCTGGATATTAGCAAAGCCAAGAAATGGCAAATGGCAATCATTGGCTATCGTTATTATGTAACTACAAGAGCATTAGATTGATAAATACTGATTTTTGAATGCCAATTTCAGATTTTATAAAAATTTGATTTAATTTTAATTTACAGTTTGCAAGATTGCCAAAATTACCTATATTTGCACCCACAAAATAGGCCTTGTGGCGCAACTGAATAGCGCACTTGATTACGGCTCAAGAGGTTACTGGTTTGAATCCAGTCAAGGTCACTTAAGAATGGAAAGCTCAAACGAAAGTTTGGGCTTTTTTTGTAAATATTTGGTTTTGAGTTCGCTCAAAAAGTCAAATATTTACAAAAAAAAGTTCTTCAATCTCAGATTGAAAAAGCTTTCCATTTCCATTACGGAGCTTTATCTGGACTTTGCGAAGCAAAATCCATTTCAAGAAAAGTGATTAAAGTTAAGTGATTTAAACTTTTAAAAAAATGACAGACTATTTCCTTGACGTCGAATACAACAACATCGCTTATGGCGAGCAAGAAGTCAATTTAAAGGAATTTGAATGTTGTACTTTCAATAATTGTGATTTCTCACAATGCAATTTTATTGGGGTAGTTTTTATCGATTGCACTTTTAACGATTGCCTTTTTAGCGGAGCAAAAATTAATCACGTAGCACTTAGAAGCGTCTTTTTTAATCGTTGCAAAATTGAAGAAGTGAACTTTGCAATGTGCGACAAACTGATTTTTGAAATTCATTTTAAGGAATGTACCTTGGATTTTTCCAAATTTTACACCTTAAAAATTAAAGGAACTACGTTTGTCGATTGCAGTATTATAGCCGTTGATTTTATGAGCACTGATTTGACTGAAGTAGTTTTCGATAATTGTGATTTATATCGTTCTGAATTTGGCAAAGCCAATGTCAACAAAGCTAATTTCAAAACAAGCTACAACTACACCATTGACCCTACAAAAACTAAAATAAAGAAAGCTGTGTTTTCACTTGACGGCATAAAAGGATTGCTTTTTAAACACGATATTATTGTACATTAAAAATCTTCGTTTTCAGTTTTTAAAACTTAATTTGCAGTCAGTCTTCTTCCTTATCATTTCTACGT
>JAEMQE010000017.1 GCA_022758945.1 Lentimicrobium sp.
TGAATCAACAACTGTAGCTGGAGCAAACAGACAATATGAAAAAGTAGAACAAATAAGTCTATCCTCTAGAGGACTTGCTCCAGGAATTGAAGTAGCTTCAGGCGGAACTATTGCTTCGTCATCTGACTCAAGAAGTGAAGTTGCTATGTGGGGTGAATTTCTTCAACAAACCTTTGGGTACAAAAACAAATTGTTTTTAACTGGTGCTATACGTACAGACGGAGCTTCTGTTTTTGGGCCTACTGAACGCAATCAAGTATATGCAAAAGTAAGTGGTTCCTATATGATTTCAAACGAAGAATTTTGGGGGAAAATCTTTGGTGATACCTTCAATTCTCTTAAACTAAGAGCTGCATGGGGACAAGCTGGTAACTTAACAGCAATAGGAGCTTATGATAGAGCTCTTAATTATGTACCTGTTGCCATAAATGGATCAACTGGTGTTGTTCCTTCTACTTTATTAGGGAATGAAAATATAAAACCTGAAAGACAAGCAGAAACTGAATTAGGATTTGATGCAGGATTATTAAAGAACAGAGTTGGTTTCGAGTTTACTTATTACAATCAAAATGTATCTGATTTAATTCTTAAAAGAGCATTAGCTTCTTCTACAGGTTTTTCTTCTCGTTATGAAAACGTAGGGGATTTACAAGATGAAGGAGTAGAAATTTTACTTAGAGCTACACCTATTAAATCTAAAGATTTTTCATGGGAAGTTACTTCTACTTATGCAAGAAACAGAAATATCGTAACGAATGTTCCTGGTGGAAAAATAGCATTTGGGGATAGTTTTGCTACAAATTATGTTATCGAAGGACAACCTTTAGGTGTTTTTTATAGATCATTTTTTGCAAGAGATGCAAATGGACAAATAGCATTAGATGCTAATGGATTGCCTTACAAAGGAACAAATCCAGATGGAACTAAATCTAAAGTTCTTGGAGATCCTAATCCAAAGTGGTTTGGTTCATTAATTAATGAATTCAAATACAAAGATTTCTCTTTTAGATTTCAACTAGATGCCGTTCAAGGATTTGATGTATTCAACTGGGATAGACGTATATTAAATAATCCTGCTTTTGGCGGAGGTTCTCAACAAGGTCAAGAATTACTAGGTCAAGTTACAAAAGGAACTGGAAAAGCAGAATATGGTATTTTTGAAAATCTTGCTGAGGATGGTTCTTTTGTGAAATTAAGAGAAGTAGCTTTGAGCTACTCCTTAAATGGTAAAAGTTTAGGATTCCAAAGTATTATACTTAGTATTGTTGGAAGAAATTTAATTTCATGGGATAATTATACAGGTTTTGACCCAGAAGTAAATACAACTGGACAAAGTAATGGAACAAGAGGATTTGATTTTGCTGCTGTGCCAATCCCTAAAACCTATCAAATAGGTATTAACGCAACTTTTTAAAAAACTTAATTTAAAAAAAATGAAAAAATTCAATAAACATTTTCAAAAAATAACATTTTTGATGTTTTCAACAGCATTGTTAATAACATCATGTACTAATGACTTTAAGAATCCGAATGCGACAACAGACGCAAGTGTTCTTACCAGCAAAGATGGACTTTTTGCTCTTTCGGTAGGAGTTAGACAAGTATATTCTACATCAGGAATGCGTTATATAATTGAAACTCCTGCTGCAACTGCTAGAGAAATAGCAAGTACTTCTGATTATTTAACCGTGACTGAATTAGAAGATGGTGGAGATATTCCAAATATAAATTCTGATATCGTAGGATTATGGGTAAATCTAACTAGAGTAATGGGAATGACAGAAAGTCTATATGATGCAGCAAATAATGTTACATTGGATCCTGGAACAAAAAGTGGAATTAAAGCCTACGCCAATTTATTCAGAGCTATGAGCATTGGTAATTTGTCAATTAACTTTGAGCAAGTTGTAATAAAAACTTCTCTAAATAACGATGCTGCTTTTGTTCCTAGACAACAAGGACTTTTGGAAGCAGTTAGATTGTTAGACGAAGCAAAAACAATTCTTGCAACCACTCCTGCTTCAAGTGATTTTACTAACTCGGTTTTGGGTGGACGTATTGATTTAACCAACACTATTAACCTTATGTTAGCTCGATTCAATCTCTATGCTGGAAATTATGATGCTGCGATAACAAATGCTAATTTGGTGTCTGCAACTTCAACATCAGTATTTACTTATGACGCATTAAATGTAAACCCAATTTGGGAAAGAGGTCTAGCTAATCATGCTACTGGTGCGAACTTTTTTAAACCTCAGGATAATTTTGGTTTACCTACAAGCATCTTCACATTTGCAGCTAATGACGGAAGATTGAGTTTTTATATGACTCCTGAGAATGCTACCAGCCTAAGTGGTTATGCAGTTGAAACATTGAAAGGCTTTAATCTTACTCAAAATTCACCTATGCCAATTTACATACCAGATGAAGCAAAACTTATTTTAGCTGAAGCAAATTTACGCAAGGCTTCTCCTAATATTCCAGCTTCAGTTGCTGCCTTGAACGAGGTTTTGACTGACACAAACGATCCACTTGGAGTAAATGCTAATGTGGCTCCTTACTCTGGAGCAATGGATGTGAGTAGCGTATTGTTAGAGATTTACAAAAACAGACGTGCTGAATTATATCTTTCAGGCAATTGTTTAGAAGACAGTAGAAGATTTGGAAGACCTCAACCTACTCCTGGATCAGGACATTACTCGGACGAAAGAAATAGAAACTTTTATCCGTACGCAAGTAAAGAAAGAGATAATAACCCAAATACTCCTGCTGATCCATCAATTTAATATTTAATTTTTTTTCGGGGGTAACTTATGTTGCCCCCGGAAAATTATTTTAATTGTATCATTTCGGATAACTTCTGCTTCATTAAACACAAATGTCCTACAATGAGGTAAAGATTATTTCACGCATTTTTTAAAACGGATTGTTTTTCCGTCAATTGTAACCAAAGTCAATATAAAGCAATTCAAAATATTGTATATTATAAGTTTTGGAAGTGTTTTTTTAGAAGCTATATGCAACAAGCTGAATAGTTCCAAAATTTTAAATTATATAAAAAATGAGTCCACTACTGTTATTTATTATTGTCCTCTCCTATTTTTCTATTTTAATGATCATTTCTCATTTCACTTCAAGAAATAATCATGAAAATACTTTTTTTGATGGCAATAAGGAATCACCCTGGTTTTTAGTTGCTTTTGGAATGATTGGTTCTGGCATTTCCGCTGTGTCCCTTGTTTCAATTCCTGGGAATGTTGGCAACAACAATTTATACTATCTTCAATTCATTCTTGGAACGATAGTGGGTTATCTCTTTATTGCATTTGTATTAATACCAATTTATTACAGGCTAAAACTGGTTTCAATTTATTCTTACCTGAACACACGATTTGGTAATATTACTTATAAAACTGGTTCCACATTTTTTTTGGTTTCCCAGTCTTTTGGAGCTGCACTTAGACTACTTTTGTCTATCAAAATATTGCAATATGCTTTTTTTGACGCCTTGAATATCCCTTACTACATAACGATAATAGTAGTTTTAGTTATTATCTGGTTGTACACAAATAAATCTGGGGTAAAAACAATTGTTTGGACAGATGCCTTACAATCCTTATTTCTTATCACAGTTATTATTATCACGATAATTACAATAAAAAACTCTTTGGGATATTCTATTTCAGAAATGACAAGCACTATCACTCAACATAAATATGCCAAGGTTTTTGATTGGGACATCCATTCAGGATCTAATTTTTTCAAACAATTTATCTCGGGATTATTGATTACCGTTGCTTTGGTGGGTCTTGATCAGAGTATGATGCAAAAAACCCTTACTGTTAAAAAGGTTAAAGATGCTCAAAAAAATGTATTAACCTTCAGTTTCTTCATAGCTTTTGCTCAAACGTTATTTTTGGGTTTAGGAGTATTGATTTACATCTATGCAGAAAAAAATGGAATTGCACTTGCTATGAGCAATGGACAATTTATAAATACTGATGGCATTTTTCCCAATCTAACTTTAAATTATTTAGGAAAAATAGGTGCCATTGCTTTTTTAATTGGCGTAATTGCCTCAACTTTTGCAAGTGTCGATTCTTGTATAGCTGCATTGACAACTTCTTTTAGTTATGACTTTATGGACATCGAGAATCAACCCCATGAAGCTAAAAAGAAAATCAAAAACTACGTATTAATAGGCGTAAATATTGTGATGTTTCTTATAGTGATGTTATTCTGGCAAAGCCAAGGTGCCATTATCAACACCATTTTTACAATCGCAGGATATACTTATGGCCCTCTTTTGGGTTTATATATGACAGGTATGTTTTCTAGAATTCAATTAAAGGAAAAATGGGTTCCGGTAGCTTGTGTTTCTGCTGCAATTGCAACTTACTTGCTTAACAACTATTTAATGTCTGCCTTTCAATTTGATTTTGGTTTTTTAAATATATTTATAAATGCATTATTAACGATTCTGTTTCTAATCATTATTAAAAAGAAAGTCTAATGATAGCAAAAGAAAAAATCGTAATAAATCCCACAACAGACCCCAAATATTTTGCCTTTTGTGCACTTATGATGGCAAAAACAGACCCGTGGATAACATTGGAAATGAATTATGAACAATGTCTTAAAGCATTTGATGGTCCTTTAAAAGAAATATATGTCATACAATATGAAAACGAAATAGCGGGTTTTGTAATCCTTCAAATCGCTGGCACATTTAAAGGATACATTCAAACTATTTGCATAAGCGAAAATTTTAGAGGCAAAGGTTTTGGAAAAAAACTCCTTCAATTTTGTGAAGAAAGAATTTTGAAAATTTCGCCAAATATCTTTATCTGTGTTTCATCATTCAATAAAGGTGCTATCAAACTTTATTATGACTTTGGGTTTAAATTGATAGGAGAATTAAAAGACTTTGTAAAAGAAGGTTATACCGAATTATTACTGCGTAAAACTTATGGACCAATAATTGGATTTCCTATCAAAAAAGTCTAATACTTATCTTGTCCTTTTAACCGCAAAAATTAAACCCTTATGAACACTAAATTGCTTTTTACCATAATTTTATCTGCCTCTTTTGGATTTATTTCTAATAGTCAAAATCTTAATGATAAAACAAACAAGACAAAACTTGCTGTCGAAATAGATAGTATTATCCAAAAACAAGTGGATTTAGACAAAATTCCTGGTGCAGTAATCCAGATAAAAATGGGAAAAAATCTTATTTATAAGAATACTTATGGCTATCCACAAAAATATGACTTTGACCATAAACTACTAAATCCTTTAGAAAAAATGACAAGTAAGCATCTATTTGACGTTGCTTCACTTACCAAAGTTATTGGCACTACTACCTCTATTATGATACTGGCAGATAAAGGACTTCTTAATGTTGAAGATCCGGTTAGTAAGTATATTGAAGCATTTAACACTCCCGAAAAAAAGGGAATCACAATACATCATCTTCTTACTCACACTGCAGGACTATATGAATGGTATCCTGTGTATTATAAAGCTTCAAACAAACAAGAATCCTATAAGTTAATAGAAGAACTTCCGCTTATGTTCCCTGTTGGGGGGCAACGCCGTTATAGCGATTTAGGTTTTGTACTTCTTGGAGAAATTATTGAAACTGTTTCTAAATTACCCTTAGAAAAATTTATGCAGCAAAATATTTTTAACCCTTTGGGAATGAAAAATACGACTTTTAATCCGCTATCAACAGGTCGTTTTAAAAAAATAGCAGCCACATCACACGGAAACCCTTATGAAAAAAGAATGGTTTATGATTCAATACTTGGGTTTAAAGTAAAAGAAATTGATCCAAATCAATGGAAAGGATGGCGTAATTATACTTTAAAAGGGGAAGTAAATGATGGTATCACTTGGTATGCAAACAATGGAATATCAGGTGCCGCAGGAATATTCTCTACAATTGATGACATCCAGAAACTTGTGGATATGCTTGTTAATAAAGGTAAAATAGGTTCTAAACAATTTATATCCAAAGAAATTATAGAAAGCTTTCTAACAAAAGACAAATTCAACAATGGAATAGGTTGGATGATGGATCCTGAAAATCCTGTAATAAAAAACGGACCAAAGGGAACCTTTGGGCATACTGGATTTACTGGCACTAGCATTGCAGTAATTCCTGAAAACAATATTTCTATTATAATCTTAATAAATAGACAAAATATAGGATTAATGAATAATGGAGAATATTTTTCATTAAATCAATTACGTGAGCAGATTTTTAAAGCAGTCTTAAAATATAGTAAATTAAAATAACTGTATAGCCTAAAATAAAAGTTTAGTGAACAATAGTAGTCAATCATGTTTAAGTTTTTTTTAATATATTTTGTTTTGGTTAGTTGGTTCTTCATCAAGGGCTTCTATTACAAGGGTAGAAGCTCTAGTGAAGAATTTAAATTTAAGAATCAATTAAA